>JAOZPU010000005.1:13526-51115 GCA_029932585.1 Spirochaetia bacterium
AGATAAAATGGGTGACACGTAGTGTTAGAGACCTATTTTAGTCAAGAAAAAGGAGTGCATTATGAGTAAAAGATTATTAATTTTGCTGGTTGTTTTTTTAATTATCGGCAGCAGTTTCAGTTTATTTGCTGTTGGGGCAAAAGAGGTTCCTGTTGATTATCCAGCAGAGATGGATGCCTGGCTTCAGGAAGCTAAGCTTGGACCATATGAAGGAGAGCAGGACTGGGACGAAATAGAGAGACTGGCAAATGCAGAAGGAGAACTGGTTGTTTATTCTTCATCATCCAGGGTTGAAAAAGTTGCTGCTGAATTTGAGAAGAAATATCCAGGGATCAAGGTTATGAGCCACGATCTTGGATCGGTAGGTACAGTAGAAAAAACAATAAATGAACAGGATGCAAATCTGTTTAATGCAGATCTTATTACAACTGGAGGATCTGGTCAGGTTATACATGAATTGCTGAACAATTTTAGAATTGTAAATTTTGTTCCATCCATGTTTGTGGATCAGATACCGGAAGAGTATAGAGAACCTCTTTTAAACAGAATTGTTGAAGGTTATGTTTTAATGTACAACAGAGAATTCTATGGAGATACACCTCCAATTTCTAATGTATGGGAACTTACAGAAGAAAAATGGAGAGGTAAGATTGTTTTAAAAGATCCTATGGCTTCTCTTTCAAATAAAATGGGTCTGTGGACTATGGTTCAGCATGCAGATGAGTTTGCAAAAGCCTATAAAGATCTGACAGGTAATAAAGTTGAACTTCACGAAGGCGTTCCAGATGCCGGATATGAGTTTATCTACAGACTTCTTCATAATGATCTTATAATACTGGGTTCAGGCAGCAAGGTTGCCAAAGCTTCCGGTGCAAAGGGCCAGACTAATCCTCCAATTTCAATTACCGGTTATACATATATCAGGTACAATGAGTCTAAGGGCTATGTAAATGCACTTGTAACACCCCTTGCACCTTTTGAAAATATTATTACACCTGTATATACAGCTATTGCACGACAGGCTGCTCATCCTAATGCAGCAAAACTTTTTACAGCTTTTCTTCTTGGGGACATTAGTATTACTCAGGACACTGTAATTTCCCAACCTTACAATGAGGGAGAAAGTGCAAAATTGCTTCAGGGACTTGGTCCTTATTATTCACCCGGATCAAAAAGCCCACGTGATACAGTTCCTGTAGCTGCTGGTGGTGAAAAATGGTATGACCTGGACAGCTGGTTTGTAGATCCTGATTTTATGTGGTTTGAAGGACAGAAAGTTCAGGACTTCTGGGTTCAGGAAGTTGGGAACTAGAGGAAAAAATCTTGGATAAGATAATACTTTCAAATATAAGTAAATCGTACAGCGGTATTCCTGCTGTACGAAATTTAACACTTAATATCAGAGAGGGTGAGTTTCTCACCCTCCTGGGTCCTTCTGGTTGTGGTAAAACTACAACTTTAAGGATGATAGCTGGCCTTGAAGATGCTGATACCGGGGAAATAATTGTAGGAGAGCAAACTTTTTTTTCTCTTGCAAAAGGACTATACGTTCCTCCTGAGAAAAGAGATTTAGGCTTTATTTTTCAGAGTTATGCTTTATGGCCCCATATGACAGTCAGAAAAAATATATCTTTAGGTCTGGAAGAGAAAAAGGTTGCTAAAGATAAAATTGAGGCAACTGTTAAAAATGCCCTAAAAAAGGTGCAGCTTGAAGGTCTGGAAGAGAGGTACCCCTCAGAATTATCCGGGGGACAGCAGCAGAGAGTTGCTGTAGCACGAATGGTTGCTGCAGAACCTCAAATTTTTCTTATGGATGAGCCGTTGTCTAATCTGGATGCAATGCTTCGAATTGGTATGAGGGCAGAGCTGAAGCATCTTCACTATGAATTAGGTGCAACTACTGTGTATGTTACACATGATCAGAATGAAGCCTTAACATTATCGGATAGGATAGTAGTTATGGAGTCAGGAGTTCTAAGGCAGATAGGAACACCTGAGGAGATATACAAAAAATCTGCAGACCTCTTTGTTGCAAGATTTGTAGGATCCCCTCAAATAAATATTATGAAAGGGCGTATTAAACTTGAAAATAATGAGCAGTTTTTTATAAGTGGGCCTATTAAGAAAAAAATATCTATTGATAAAAAATATCTCGATAAAGATCTTACTGTTACTATTCGCCCTGAAGAGATTAAAATTAAGAGTGAAAAAGATATGGCCTGGTTGGAATGTACAATTTATTCGGTACTTCCTGCAGGTTCGGAAACAATTATAACTGTAAAAAAAGATGATATGGATCTTACTCTTAAAATAAATGGTTTTGCTGCATTTAAAGTTAATGATAAGGTCTGGATTGATTTTGGTGCTGACCGTATGAACTATTATGATCCTAAGACTGAAAAATTGTTATTTTAATTGATAATTGGAAAAAGCATGCTTATATTATAGATCACAAAATTGTTTAAGGAGCACAACTATGATATACGGCAATGAACAAACATTTTCCAGGGCAGCAGACAGGGATAGAAGCCTAATAAAAAATGTGTACCTTTGGATGACAGCAGGCCTTGCTCTTACAGGTGTTGTGTCTTTTGGTCTGTCTTCTAATCAGTCTCTTATGATTGCACTGGTGTCGAATACTTTTCTATTTTTTGGAATAATTATTGCTGAACTGGCACTTGTTATGTATCTCTCTGCTCGTATACAAAAAATGAGCACTACAGCAGCAACCATGGCTTTTGCATTATATGCATTTCTAAATGGTGTAACTATGTCTGTAATATTCTTAGCATATACAGGGGCTACTATTTCTTTGGCCTTTTTTACCACAGCAGCAACTTTTGGTGCCATGAGCCTCTATGCTATGACAACTAAAAGAGATCTCTCGGGAGTGGGCCATTATTTAATGATGGGAGTTTTTGGGATAATTATAGTATCAGTTATAAATATTTTTTTAAAAAGCCCTGCAGTATACTACTTAATTTCTTATGTCGGAGTTCTGGTTTTTATGGGTTTAACAGCTTATGATACCCAGAATATACTTAAGATGAGTGCCCAGGCTGGTTCTGCATCCGAAGAACAATATATTAAATTTTCAATTATGGGTGCTTTAAAACTATATCTGGATTTTATAAATATATTTCTTTTTATGTTAAGAATCTTTGGCAGAAGAAGGTAACTTCGATACATTTGTAGGGGCAGGTATTATTTTGTAGGGGCAGGTCGCGACCTGCCCCTACGAAATAAATAAATATCTCTACTACAGTTAATATTGCTTACCTATTTCCCGATAAAATTAAAGTAGGTTTTTGTATTTTAATTAATTGTGGAGATAATATGGATACTAAAGTTTTAAAAAATGTATATATCTGGTTTATAGGTGCATTTCTCATGCCTCCTATGGCCTGGCTTTTTCTTGCATGGTTTGCTCAAATTTGGAATTTTTCAGAACTTATACAGATAGTTGCTTCATTTCCAATATGGATATATAGTTTTGCTTTTCTAGGTGTTGCTGTAGGCTTTCTTCATTATAAACTAAAAATTATATCCAGATTTATAAAATCGGAAAATCCTGGGTCTATAAAGTTAGCTATGCCTGTAATTAATTCTCTACCAGGATTATTTTCTTTTGGTGTTATTATTTATATTGCCATTGGTCCTTTTGTTGTTCTTTATGGTATGGACTTTATAAGTACCAGAGAGTTGTGGCTGGCTGAAGCAATTGGACTTCCTATTATTTTTCTTTTTGCTGCTCCTTTTTATATCCAGTTTTTAAAATCCATTGAATTGGCTACTAAAGGGTTGAAAATTGCAGATTCCTATTTTTTATATAAAATCAGAGGTAAAATGACAATGACTCTTGGTTTTACAAATGTAGGAATTATAGCACTCCTTGCAGTAATTGCTGTTTCAGTAGTTAATTATAATCATGCTTTAACAGGAGATGACATTTTTCAACGTTTATTGTTTAAGAATGTTATTGGTGGGATTATTGCATTTATTGTTCAAATGATGAATATTTTCTTTATTATAAAAATGGTAAACAGGCCTATTAATCTATTTGAAGGCAGCCTGGATTCAATGCTCAAGGATATTGATAATGGAGTTGCAGATCTAACAGTCAGTATTGATCGTTCTACCTTGGATGAACTGGGTGTAATAACAGCCAAGTTTAACAATCTAATATTAAATATAAAAAATCTGATCAATAATATTAAGGAAAATGCTGCAAAACTTAGTTATGCTTCAGATAATTTAACTGTTACAAGTAGTGAACTATCTAAGCAGGCTGATGGTATGAGCTCTCAGTCTGCACAGGTTGCTTCAGCTGCTGAGCAGATGGATATGAATATGAATACCATGGCTGCTACAACCGAAGAGATGAGTATGAACATAAGCTCTGTTTCATCTGCGTCCGAAGAGATGTCAAAAAATATTGGTATGTTAGCAGAAACAGTCGAAATGGTATCAGCATCTATGGATGGTATTTCAACAAGTGCCAGTGAATCTCATGAAATATCTGCTAATGCAGAGACCCTTGCTGTAAAAGCTATATCTACTATGGAAATTCTTGACAAAGCTGCCAATGAGATTGGCGTTGTAACAGATATGATAAAAAGAGTTGCAGAAAAAACAAATCTTCTTGCTCTAAATGCAACTATTGAAGCCGCATCAGCCGGGGATGCTGGAAAAGGCTTTGCTGTTGTTGCTTCGGAGATAAAAGAACTTGCAAATCAAAGTGCAGATGCAGCAGAAGATATTGCACAAAAAATTGAAGGTGTTCAAACAAATACAAGTAATACAAATGAGGCTATTAGGGCTGTTTCCAGTATAATTAGTCAGATATCAAAATCTTCAGAAGAGATAAATATTTCTGTAAAACAGCAGGCAACTGCCATGGAAAATATCTCCACAAATATTAGTGAAACCGAGAATGGAGTAAAAAATATTGCACGGTCAGTACATGAATTAACTATTGGAAGTAATGAAGTTTCTTCTAATGCACAGGAAGCAGCTAAGGGAGTTAGTAATATTGCTGAAAATATTCAAACAATGAACAGTACTCTTATAAATAATAAAACCAACACCGGTAAATTGAATTTTCTTTCTACAGAACTATTTGGTATAGCTGAACATATGGTTAAATCTGTTAGTTTATTTGTTATCGATGAGGTCGAAGTTGGAGTTACAATTCAGGGTGATAATCTTGGAGTTGAAGAAATTCAAAAAAGTATTCTTGCGCATACTGCAAAGGGCGGGAAGTTGGAAAACATGCTAAATGGAGGCCCCGTTGTTCTTCCTATAGATTCCCATCATTGTGCATTTGCCAAATGGTACTATGGCCAGGGAAGCGAAAAGTGGAAACATCTTCCAGAATATGTGTCTATTGAGGAGCCTCATGAAAATATACATAAACTAATGCAGGAGGTTTATAATCTTCATCAGGCTAATGATATTGATTTGGCCAGAGAAAAAATGTCTCAGTGGGAATCTTTATCAAATCAGATTAAAACTACAACTAATCGTTTTCTGAATTTAATTCAGAACAATAAAGCTTAGAGGTTAGATAATGGGAAATTCTAGTAACATTGATAAGATTCTTGACAGGAATGAGATGTCCTTCCTTCAATATATTTCAACTGAAGATAAGCAAAATCTAAGAGATCAAAAAGGTGCTGAAAAATTAAATCTTCTTTTATCCCTTGTTAGAAAAGGAACTGAAAAAGAGTACGAGAAAAAAATATTACAGAATTTTGATAATCTTGTTGATATCAACTTTATGCCCAGAGTATATAATTATTTGGCAGAAGAAAAACAAGATCTGATTGACGAGAGTAAAAATCCTTCAGATATCGATGATATGTTTAATAGATTAAAAAGGGTTTATCATCACCAAATTCAGTTCTGGAAATCTTTAGTAGATTTTATTCCGTCACCGGTCTTTATTATAAACAGAGACCGAAGTTTTAAATATTTTAATGATACATTTGTACAGTTTTCCGGGTGGGAAAGGGCTGAACTTTTTAATGTTGCCGGTGCCAGCGCTATATTCTGGCCACATGACCCCAAAAACTGCCCGGTTTGTGGAGTTGTCAAAAAGTATGATATGATATTAAAAAAAGCAGGAGTTGAAGAGTCCAGAATGATGAATAAAAATAAACAGGAAATACCTGTATATATTTTTGTTGTTCCTGTTTACCATGAAGATGGATCTCTTCTTTATACTTTTGGAATTGTTCAGGATCGCTTTGAAGAATTTAAAAAACGTTCAGAATTTCTTAATATGGAAATTAGTCCTATTGTTGATATCCTTGGTAAAATTGCTTCCAGAGATATAACCGGGCATCTGGAAATGGATCCTAAAAGTGAACTCTTTGCTCTTCAAAAACCTGTTAATGAGATTATAAGTAATTTAACCAATATTATCTCTTCAATTTCTAATTCGACGGATTCTGTTGTTAATATGTCAGGGTCAGCAAAAAAATCTTTGAGTGATCTTTCTCATTGGTATAATGATAATTATTTATCCATACAGAATTCTCTTACCGGACTTGGAGAGGATCTGGGTTCATCAATTGATAAAATTGTTAAAATTATTAATCTTATCCAGAATATTGCAGACAGAACTAATTTACTCTCTTTAAATGCATCCATTGTTGCAAATAAAGCTGGAGATTCAGGAAGAGGTTTTGCAGTTGTTGCTTCAGAAGTAAGACAGCTGGCAAAAAAGAGCTATGATGCTGCTAATGAGGTTGCAGGAATAATTAGTGAAATACAGGGCAACCAGCAGAATATGTCTGGTAAAATAGAGGAATCAAATAAGGAGAATCTTGTCCTTGAAAACTATATTCAATCTATTGAAAATAACTTTTCAAAAGTACAGGAAACAACTGTAGATCTTGCTGGTAATATTAAAGGTTTTACTTTATAGGATATTTATAGATGAGTGATATTGATGATGAAATGCTTAATGATTTTATTGAAGAATCTGAAGAGTTATTAGATAGTATTGAAGAAGATTTTCTTTCTCTTGAAACTGCAGGTAATGATTCTGAACTGATAAATAGACTTTTTAGAGCTGTACATACTATTAAAGGAACAGCAGGGTTTATTGGTTTAGCAAATATTGGGAAATTAAGTCATTCCATGGAAACTCTATTAGGATTTTTCCGGGAAGGGAAAGAGAAACCTTCAAAAGTATATATAGATGCTCTCTTGTTAGGATCTGATAAATTAAACGAAAGTGACGGTATGGATATTACTGTTGAAAATGATTTATTGGTCAGGCTTAATAAACAAATTGAAAATGGTGAACCTCCTCAGGCTCAGGTATCCGTCCCCCCTCTACCAAAACCTGAAAATTCTTCTATTACAAAATCAAATAATAACATAGATAATTTAGACAAAAAATTAGTTAGTTTATTTACAGTACAAGCTACAGAAGTTTTAGATTCTATTGATGGGTTTTTAGAAAATTTTCACAAATCAGATATGAAGTCATCCGAATCTGAATTGAAACAAAAATGTAATAAAATTAAAGTTATTCAAGGTAGTTCTTCATATTTAGGTCTGGATTCAATATCAGAAATTGCTAAGTATTTAGAATTACAATTATCTGTATTGGGTACAGATAATTCAAAATCCATTGAAAATGAGCTAAAAATATTATTTGAAATTAAAGATAAAATGCAATTGCTGATTGATGATGTATATAGTAGCGATAAAGAGGATATTAAAGATTTTATTAATAAAATTTCCAGTAATAACAATTTGCAGGGTAATAAAGACTTAGATTCTGCAGCTCCCGTTGAAGTTGTACAGGGTAATAAAGATGTACAAAATAAACCCAACACAACTCCCAAAAAAGAAAGTCTGCGGATTTCTGTTACTTTAATTGATCAGTTAATGAGACTTGCAGGAGAATTGGTTCTTATCCGTAATCAGCAATCACTTCAATTTAGAGAAGAGGCCATAGGGAGCAGGGAGTCCATTCAAAGACTTGACTCTGTAACTTCTGAACTGCAGGAATCTATAATGCATACCAGGCTCCAGCCTATAAGTAATGTTTTAAATAAATTTCCAAGAGTTGTACGTGATCTGGGTAATTCCCTTGGTAAGGATGTTGAATTAATTATTGAAGGTGGAGAAGTCGAGCTGGATAAGACCATAGTTGAACAGTTGGCAGGTCCTATGACTCATCTTGTAAGGAATTCAATTGATCATGGTATAGAGACGCCGGATGTTCGAAGGGGTAATGGCAAATCACCTACAGGCTCACTAACTCTTTCTGCTGTACATGAAGGTGGTATTATAACAATAACTATTAAAGATGATGGTAGTGGGATAAATACTGAATTTCTCAAAAATAAAGTATTGTCCAAAGGCCTTTTGCCCTCTACTGTTTTGGAAAAAATGTCAAAGGATGAACTTTTAAATTTAATTTTCCTTCCGGGGTTTTCTACAAATGAAGCTGTTTCAAGTGTATCTGGTCGTGGTGTAGGGATGGATGTTGTTAAAACAGCTGTAGAGGCTCTTAGTGGTTCTATAAAAATTGATTCTGTAATTGGCCAGGGGACTTCAATAATTCTTAAACTTCCCTTAACACTTTCAATTATTCCTTCACTTCTTATTAGATCATATAAACAGGTATTTGCTATACCTCAGGTTAACCTTGAAATTCTTGTTTCCCTCTCTTCTGAAGAAATTGCTGGTAAAATTGAAAAAGCAGGTTCTGAAGAGATATATAGAATACAGGATACTCTACTTCCTCTTGTAAGATTAAATGAAATATTAGCACGGAAAAATAGATTGTCTCTTGAAGATAAGTATGAAATAGTAAAAAAATATCATAAGGATGATGAATTAAATAGTACGAAAACACCTATGGTAATTGCTGTTCTGGGAGCAGGGAACAGCCGTTTTGGACTTATTGTTGATGAAGTTATAGGTGCTGAGGAAATTGTTGTTAATCCAATGCATCCTGCAATTAAGAATATTAATATATACTCAGGTGCTGCAATTATGGGCGATGGCTCTGTTGCATTGATTCTTAATGCTGATGGTCTTGCTTTTCATTCCAATGTCGAATTTAATGTAGATGAAAAAAGTGATCTTTTTGATCAGGATGATAAAGAACCCAGGGAATCGATTCTCTTATTTACTAATAGCAATGAGAGTGAACGATATGGAGTTTCTCTTTCTATTATTAAAAGAATAGTCGAAGTTGAACCTGAAGAGATTCAGAATCTAAGTGAAAAAGATTATGTAAGCATTGATAATAATCCTTGCCGGGTTGTCCGGTTGAATGAAGTTTTAGATGTCTCTCCAAATACAGATAATAAGCGCCAATTTTTAATAATTTTTAAACAAATTAAAAAACCTCTCGGTTTACTGGTTTCTGATCTTCGGGATATTGCAGATGTAAGTATTGATATTGAAAACTCTGGATATATTCAAAATGGTATTCTGGGATCTGATGTTATAAATAATAAAATTACCATGTTTATTGATATCAATGCAATTTTTTCAATGGCAGAACCCAAATGGTTTGAAGATTCCAGTCCTGTAATAAGCAGTTTTGATAAAACTAAAAAGAAAATTTATGTAGTAGATGATTCTTCAATATTCAGGCAGATGATTACTAAATATCTTAAAGAAGAGGGCTATATATTAAGTGTAGGTAAAAATGGAAGAGAAGCATATAACGCACTGGAACTTGAGGATTATGATATGCTTGTTTCCGATATTGAAATGCCGGAAATGAATGGTTATGAATTAATTAAAGCAGTTAGAAAGGGTTCCAAAAATCAAAATATAACTGCCCTTGCTTTATCCTCTCTAAAAATAGAAGAAGCCAGGGCTCCTGCAATTGCATTAGGGTTTGATGATTATCAGGTTAAACTTGAGAAGAAAGATTTTGTTCAGAAGGTAGAATCCATGTTACTACAGGAGCATAAAATATGAGTTCCGCCAAAAATGAAATAAATAAGAGCCGAAGACAACAGTTTGTTACTTTTAGTATGGAAGGCAGTCTTTATGGAGTAGATATCTTAACAGTTAAAGAAGTAAGTTCTGATTATAATCTTACTCCAATTTATCATGCTCCTGATACAGTTAAAGGCTATGTGAATTTAAGGGGTGAGATCTATCTTATCCTGGATTTAACTGTTGCTTTGGGGTTTGAAAATAGTTTGGAAAAAAAATCCAAGTTAATTATTTTTAAGAATATTGTTGATGATCCCTTTGGTATTATTGTTAATACAAGTGGTGATGTTGTTAGCATCGAAGAAGATCAGTTCCAGAAATTTAATTCTTCAGATACTCAAAATAATTTAAACACACTACATGATAAGCAAATTATCAATGGATTGTTTAAAACAGAAAATAATTTAATTATTAGTATTGATGCCTACAAAATACTTTCTATATTAGATGAAGAAGGTGTGGAGGCGAAATGACTAATAGAATACTTATTGTTGATGATTCAATATTATTTAGAAAGAGCCTTGAAAAAGTATTCTTAGAGATAAGTGAAATAGTTATTATAGATTCTGTGTGGAATGGTAAACTTGTCCTGCCCTATCTTACTAAAGATAAAAAACCGGATTTAATTACTTTAGACATAGAAATGCCTGAAATGGATGGGCTTGAGACTTTAAAACATATTCAGAAATTTAATAATACTCTTATTCCTGAAGAACGAATTGAGATATTAATGATTAGTTCAAAGACTGTCACTGGTGGAGCGATAACAATGAAAGCACTCAATTTGGGTGCTTTTGATTTTATTTTGAAACCAGCAGGTGAGAATCCTGAACAGAACTTACAATTACTAAGAATTCAGGTAGAAAATAAAATAGAGTTATTTCGAACTATTAAAAAAGATTCAACTGGAGTAGAAGCAAAAAATCCCCATAAATATTCTGAAATATTAGATAGTAAAAATAAATTTTCACTTATCGCTATTGGCATATCTACAGGAGGCCCTAAGGCTCTCATGGATCTTTTGCCAGACTTAAGTAAAGCTACAGATCTTCCAATTATTATTGCTCAGCATATGCCTGAAGGGTTTACAAAATCTCTTGCAAGTATGTTGGATAAAGTTTGCGGGCATACTGTAGTTGAAGGTCGAGATGGAATGGATATAGAGAAAGGGAATATATATCTGGCTCCTGGTGGTTTCAATTTATTATTAAAAAAAATAGATGACAAAGTTCATATAGCTATAAATAAAAATATTGCACAAAATAAGTATTCTCCTTCAGTTGATCAATTGTTTAGATCCGTAGCCTCCATATATCGGGACGAGCTTATTTCAATTATAATGACAGGGATGGGAAATGATGGAACAGCTGGTATATCAACAGTTAAACGTTTAGGAGGATATATTATTGCTCAGGATAAAGAGAGCTCTATTGTATGGGGAATGCCTGGCAGAGCTATTGAAACTGGTCATGTAGATATAGTTTTAGGTATAAAAGATATTGCTGAACATATTAGTACATTGTGTAGATGAGTATATAAATGGAAGATATAATTACTAAAACAGATTTTAAAATTATATCTGGGTTTATTAAAAAAATCTGTGGTATTTCACTGGACTATAATAAAGAATATCTTATTAGACACAGATTATGTTCTCTTCTGGAAAAAAAGGGTTTTGATTCATATAGCAGATTTTCAAAATTTTTGGAGACGAATTGTACAACTTCTTTTAATGAAGAATTGATTTCTTCAATTACTGTCAATGAGTCAATGTTTTTTAGAGATATGCATCCTTTTGATGCTCTTTCCGGAACTATTTTGAAGGAGTTGTTTAGAGATAGAAAGAAGATAAATATCTGGAGCGCTGGTTGCTCTACTGGACAGGAACCTTATTCCATTGCCATGGTCATTGATATTTTTGTTAAGGAAAACTCTCCTGAATTTGATGATGTCAAATATACAATAATTGCAAGTGATATAGATCCAAAGGTTTTGGCTTATGCTGAATCTGGTATCTATTCAAAATTTGAAGTTTCCCGTGGTCTAGATGATGAAAAACTGGCTCAGTATTTTACTAAGCAAAATAATGGTTATTATAAAATTAAGAGTTTTCTTAAAGAACATATAAAATTTGTTAAAGTAAATTTTAAAGATATGGATATTGAAATATTTCCAATGTTTCATCTTATAATGCTTCGAAATGTTTTAATTTATTTTTGTGGCGATTTGAAAACAAAAATTATTAAACAGGTTGAAAATATTTTGCATGAAGATGGTTATTTAATAATTGGATCTTCGGAAAACCTTTATAGTCTCCAACATAATTTCAAATATGAAATTATTGGTAATACATATTCTTTTAGAAAAATAGTTTGAGGTAAATATGGATAGATTGTCTTCAATAGCTTTGCTAAGTAATAATGAATTAAGTAAAGCCATAATAGGTTTAGAAGTAAAAAAACAAAATTTGGATTTTGCAGCCTATTCAAATACAAATGAAGTTTATGCAAATACCGGAAAACTTCTAATTATTGATATGGACAGTATAGAAGAATCTGCTTGTAGAACTATTCTTGAATCGATTAAGAAGGACGCAATTTATAATTTTACCTGTTTAACATTCAGTTCTGAGAGCAGTGGTCTTGATGCAGACTATATTCTCGAGAATGATTTTAGTAATTTAAAAGAAATCCTTTTAGATACAGATTCAAAAAAAATAGCTTTGTCTCTACAAGATAATACATTGCCCTCTAAAATTAATTTAGAAGTTGATTATATTCAAAACAATTTTAATAATTTAAAAGAAATCCTTCTGGAAATTAAGGATAAACTATATATAAATCAGGGAGGAGTTAGTTCTGATATAGTTGTAGAAAAAAAAGAAGTAAAGCCCGAAGTAAAACCAGAAGTTACCATATCAAAAGTAAGAAGTATACGTGCAGCAAATACAGGTAAAACAACACCCGGTACATCTGTTATAGGTAATTTAAGTGTATTTTCAGAATCCTCTGAAAATACACATATACTACTTGCAGATGATAGTAAACCTGTTAGAAAATTTGTGACAAAAATTTTGGAGGAACAAAACTTTGATGTAACTACATTTGTAAATGGACAGGAATTAATTGATTTTCTGAATGAAGGAAATGGTGGTGATATAATTTTGCTGGATAATCAAATGCCTGTAAAAGATGGTATGACAACTTTGCAGGAGATAAAGGGTCATGAAAGCTGGAAAGATATTCCTATTCTCTTTTTATCTGCTATTACTGCAAAGGATCAGGTTGTTGAAGCACTTGTTCTTGGCGCAGATGATTACATGGAGAAACCATTTAATAATAAGGAATTTTTAGCAAGAATAAATGTTCATGTTCGTATTGATCAATTGAAAAAAGCCATTGTTAAAGAAAAAGAAAAATCAGATAAATTAATTCTTAATACACTTCCTAAAAAAATTGTTGACGATCTTAAAATGTTTGGTAAAACATCACCGGAAACTTTTGAAGATGTAACGGTATATTTTTCTGATATTGTTTCATTTACGAACCATTCTACAGGAATGGAACCTGCAGCCTTAATTGATGAATTAAATATTCTATTTACTGAATATGACACAATAATGGAAAATCATGGTTGTGAGAGAATTAAAACAATAGGTGATGCTTATTTAGCTGTTAGCGGAATGCCTGTTGCAAATAAAAATCATGCATACAATATGGCCATGGCCTCAATTGAAATTGCCCGTTTTATGCAGAATCGTTTTGATTCCCGTGAAAATGGCTGGGAATTAAGAATAGGGTTGCATACAGGTTCTGTTGTAGGTGGAATTGTAGGGGAGAAAAAATATCTCTATGATGTTTTTGGGGATACTATAAATACTTCTTCAAGAATGGAAAGCAATTCTCTTCCAATGCATATTAATGTTTCAGAAACTACATATGAATTATTAAAAGATGATTTTCCTTTTATAAAACGTGATTCTTTAAACGTAAAAGGGAAGGGCGAGATGGTTATGTATTTTCTTGATTGGCCTAAGGTTGAAATCTAGTAATTTTATTTATTAATTCAGGATCCCTGTTAGGAATTATTTCGGGTATTTCTCCTGACAACCCAATCTTGTTACCCTTAATAATTATTAATCCCAGAATATCCGGAATAGCAGATATCTTATTAAGAACCTTTTGAATATCACTTATTTTTTTTACCATATTACATGCCCTTGTGGCAGCAGCATCTGCAAGAGCTCCTGATTTTGAAAATACTGTAACAAGATCGCAGTTTCCCAGGCTATGCGAATGTCCCATAGTACTGGAAGATGAGCAGACAGCCAGAGGTGTGTCTTCCGGTTTTATCAGGAATGCAAGTTTTCCTTCCAAAGATGCAACTCCAGAGTGAATTCCCAGAATAAGTTCATTTTTAAGGATCATAAAAATATCCCCGCCATTTTCTACAATAGCTTCTGTCTTATTTGAGTTTAGAAATGAACCTCCGTCCCCATTGGTAGCTCCTTTTTCTGCTGAAAGTTGAGCTATTGATCCAGCTACAGCAGCCATTGGGCCTACATTTGTCATATATGCTGCTTTTTGCATTATTTTGGCAATATGAGGGGAGTCTTCAGATAGCGGAGAAACAGGTATTAAGGACTCATAAAAATCCTGATTATTCACAATAAATTTTTCCAGAGTTTCTCTTTGAGTAATTATTGTATCTGTCACAGACTGCAGGTGCTCTGAAGCTATTCTATAATCAGCGTTTCTGTATGAAAATCTGGTAAAAGACCTCATTGCTGGTTTTTAACCATCTACTTATCCTGAAAAATTGAACCACAGGCTCCAAAAGGGCAGTTTGGAATGCATCCCATACAATCGATACATAGATCCCGATCAAATTCTACTTTCATAGTATTTCTATCTTTTATATGGAGTGCATCTACCGGACAATGGGTAAGGCAGTTACCACAGGAGGTACATATAGATTCATCCCACCTAAAAGCTTTCTGGGCATCATCAATTTTTACACCTTCAGCAACAATAAATTTTATACCTTCTTCAATTTTGGCCGCTGAACCTGTAATATCCAGGACCATAAACCCTTCCTCTTCCTCAGTTATACTTGCTCTGTACAAATTAATTATCAGATCAAAATCTTTAACAAGATGGTAAACTATTGGTTTCTCTACAACTTTTTTGTTAAAAGTTAAAAGTAGTTTTTTTGTTTCCATAAAATTATTCACCAACCTTCATGGATTTCATCCCCTGGTTTGGAGGAAGTGCCATATATGGTTTATTAAGGGTAAAAGAACCATCCTTAATTTCTGATTTTAATATCTCTGCAATAGTAATTGCTTTTTCATAAGAGGAAAGTGATGCAGTTTCTACTTCTTTTCCAAGAATATTTGCAGTTCCTGATTTTAATTCTTCATAATTTACAGTTGATAGGACTTTACCAGTTTTCATAGGGTAATCCATGGAATAATCAATTACCTGAGCTCGTATATCTCTATCTCTAATGGTAGTTTTAAGTAGAATTTCTTCATTTAATATGGGAATAGGTATACCTACTCCAAGAGCCAGAGAAACACCATAACCTTTAAAACTTACACCTCTGACATAATCTGCATCCATTTTTTTCATATCCCCGGTAAGAGCCAATGTCCCTGCTCCTTCTGCAGGAACATCATTTGCTGTTCGCTCAACTGCAGATGCATGCTGGGTTCCTTCTGAATAAACATGACCTTTGGCACCTGCAAGCCACACAGATGTTCCAACTCCTATGGTTTGATACAGTGGGTCATTTAAAAGGGGGGATAACTGCCCTGCTGATGAATAAGTAAGATTTCCCATATTAGGTTTAAGTTTGCCAAGATAGGTATATATAGTTTTATTTGATGTATTAATTGCTACATTATAGTTCTGATAACAGTTTCTGGGATTTACCATAGTAGCCTGATTTAAGTCATCAATGGTGAACCGGGTTCTAATTTCTTTAAGGGGATACTCATCAGTACCGTAAGACAGAGCAAATAGCTGAAGTTCCTCACCTCTAATTAATTTTTCTATAACATGACCACCACCAAATTTGAATTCTCCAGGGTAATCTAAATTTGCAGGATCATTATGACGAAGCTGAGTTGCTCCCATATAAAGATCTACTGCGGCAATTCCTGAATATGCAAGTACATCATCAATCCACGCTTCTGTAATTCTTATTTTAGGCTGGCTGTGTCCAAAGTTCATAAAACAACCAGAGGAACACATGGGGCCAAATGTTGCTGTTGTAACAACATCAACCTCTTTTGCAGCTTTCTCAATACCCTTTTCTTCTACATATTCAATTATTTCAGCAGCTGTAAGTACAACAGCTTTTTTTGAAACAATTTTTTCGTTTATTTCTTCATAAGTTTTCATTGACAACATGCTATCAGATTATTAAAAAAATATCAATTTTACTCTTGCTAATACTTTGTAAACTATTACACTGATAATATAATAAAAACTCGGGAGGAAATTGTATTGCAAACAGAAATTTTAGATAATATTGGTAGTAGTGGTATTAAACAGGATGGAACTCCTTATAGAGTTTTAATAGTAGATGATTCAAAATTTGTTAAGAAACAACTTGGTAAAATTCTTGAATCAGAAGGATATGAAATTATAAGTACTGCTGCTCATGGAGCAGAAGCTGTTGATAAATATAAAGAGTTAAAAGAAAGTATAGATCTTGTCACTATGGATATTACTATGCCTGGAATGGATGGTGTTACAGCAATGGAAAAAATTGTTCAGTTTGACAATTCTGCCAAGGTTGTAATGGTCAGTGCCCTTGGAAAGCATGATCTTGTAAAAAAGTCCTTTATGCTTGGAGCAAGTAATTATATTGTAAAACCATTGAATCGTGATAAAGTTGTAGAAAGACTTAGTTATGTTCTGAATAATTAAATGTTTACCTCGATTGTCTCGATACATTTTGCCGGGGCAAAACACTCGACCACCGATGTTTAGCAGGAAAGTGAGGAATAGATAGAAATGAAGAAAATAATTATAACAGTATCTGTGTTGATATTGCTGGCACTCTCTTCGTGTACTACTATGAAGGCAGTACCCAATGAAAAAGCAATAGAAAGATTTATTGAATTATACAATACAGGAGATGCTATTCGTATAACAGAGATGACATCAATTCCTATGCTTATTGATGGTGAAATTGTTGCAAGAGATAGTGATGCCGATTCCTTTTGGAATAGTCTTGCAAAAGCAGGATTTACCTTAAATGGAACAGAATCTTATACTGTAGAACCTTTAAATCCAAAATCCAGCTTGTACTTTGGAGATTCAATGGAAGTTTCTACATTTTTTACAAAGTATGTTCCGAAAACGGCTGTACTTGTAAGGGTAGAAGGTCCTGGAGGAGATTTTATACTTCTCCTTTCAGGTAGAAAAGGTCCTTATCCATTCATTTTTGGTTTTACGGGGCCTTTATTATGAAAAATATATTTTTAATTATTTTTACAATTGTTATTGTATTAACAGCTTCCGGCCAGAATGCAGATTTAGTTTATGTTGATGGGTGGGTTGATATTAGGTCTGGTGGTGAAGTTTATGAAGCTTTACCTGGTGATGTCCTAAGAGCAGGTGATTCGGTAATTACAAGTTCAGACAGTATTGCAGAATTGGAGCAGAAGGATCGAAGTAAAATAATAGTAAAACCTGATTCGATTTTTACTATACGTGAAATTGAAACTGATTCAGGAAAAGAGACTGTTCTTGCAACAACAGTTGGAGCTGTTTCATTTAAATTTGGAAAACTTTTTGGTAAAGAACCTATTCTTGCCACTCCCAGTATGGTTGCAGGAATAAGAGGGACAGAGCTTACTGTTTATGCAGGAGAGGATGGATCTACGCTTATTGCAGTAGACAGTGGACTTGTTACAGTTGAATCCATGGGTGTTTCAGTTGATTTAGTAAAAGATGAGGGTGTAGAAGTGCTTCCTGGAGAGGTCCCTGGAGAAAAATTCAGTCTGCTGGGCAGAAATCTGGATTTTTCCAGTTGGAACGCGGAGAAATATGAAGACCTTATTGCTGAACCTATCCTGGGGCTTGAGCATCTGG
Organism: Spirochaetia bacterium; assembly: GCA_029932585.1. GTDB lineage: Bacteria > Spirochaetota > Spirochaetia > B11-G9 > B11-G9 > JAJRQE01. The sequence continues at coordinate 31,619 of JAOZPU010000005.1, forward strand.
GGAAACAGCTGGGAGAGTATATTAAGAAAATTGATAGTCATAATGATCTTTTTAATAACCTAAAATCTGAAAAAGAAGCTGCAAAAGAAGATTTACAGAAAATTATTGATGAAAAAGGAAAGGATCAGGGGCGAATCTTTTTTAATGAGAATATTCATCCTATTGATTTAAAAACAAATAGATTGTTTTTAAATATAAGGTACTATAGCCTATCATCCCTTTCTTTTAGACGTTATATTTTGGGCAGATTGTATTTAGATATGAAGGGGCGATTTATTATGGATTCCAAAAATCCAGAATATATTCAATTTTTATCAATTTATCAGGAAAAAATGAGTCTTTTTGAGGATAAGGTGGTACCTTTTCTTGATGTAAATGATATCTAAGGGGATAATTATGTATAAAAGAGTTTTTTTATTAGCGATTATTGCAATTTTGGCATTTATTATGAGTTCTTGTGGTGCTTTTTTAGGCGTAAGTATTGAAGATAGAATTACCCAGTTTGAATCTGATTTAAATGGAAATAGAAGTAATATAATTGATAATTTTAGTGAAAGTTGTGATGATTATCCTGGGATGAACACATTAGCTTATTGGAATGATAGTGGTTCGTTTGATGATGATTATAAAAACTTTAATATTACTATACCAAGTAATCCTGATTCTACTTTCACTACTAGTTTTTCAGATACTTCTGGGGGAGGTCCTTATACAATAAAGTTTTATCTGATTGATGAAGGGGATTTCTTTTTAGGAGAAAACTGGAGAATCAGAAATATTTGGATTAGTGATACACTCTATATTGATTAGATCGGGTAGTGAAAAATATATTTATTTGCGGAGTCAATTTTGAAGAAAAAAAAGAAGCTTGTAGAAATTGATACAGACTTTGATGCAACTTTCATGGATGGTATCTTGAATGAAAAAGAGATACCCCATGTAATGGTTTCCTACTCAACTTCCGCCTTCATCAATCTATTCCAAACTCAGAGTGGGTGGGGGCATATAAGTGCTCCCTCTGAGTTTCTAAAGGAAATAGAAAACATTTACGAAGAATTTAAACAATCACATGCAGAATAATAATTATTATACTGTTCTAATTTGAAAAATTTACTTAAATGAGATATATTATACTACGTTACTTTTTCTACTGATCTCTGGAGGTTAACATTGAAAAGAAATATATTTGTGATAATTCTATTATTTTCTATATTATTCTGTGCTGCAGCAGATGATTTTCTTCTTGTATATGCAGAAGGTGATATTTTTGAAAGTGAAAACGGAACATGGTATGAACTGTTTATAGGTGATATGCTGACTGATAGCAGTACAATTAAAGTTGGACCTGATTCCATGGTAGAGATTGATGCAAATGGTAATACCCTGCTGTTAAATAAACCGGGAACTTATAAACTGGGCGAACTTATTACCAAAACCAGTAAAGTTTCTGCATGGGGCAATAACCCTGTTTTTAAGAAATTCCTATCAGGTGATAATTCCCGTTCAGGTGTACAAACTGCAGTTATGGGAGTTAGAGGTTCTGCTACTGAAACAGATGATGTCGAATGGCTTTCTGAAGACAGCATGATAATTGATGAGGCTATTGAAATGATAGAAGATGGTTCTTTTAATGATGCCATAGATTTCCTTTCTGAGGAGATGGAGTTTGCGTTTGATGAAGATCTTTCTGTTTATAATTATTATATAGGATACAGCTATTATATGCTGGGAGCTTCCGGAAGATCACTTTCCTATCTGGATGAAGTTGAGAGTGATTATGATGCCGAGTATTATCCTGATTTTGTAGTATTAAAGGGAAGTTTGCTCCTGGAATCACTTGCTTATAATGATGCGCTGGATCTTTTTAATGATTTTCTAAGAAATGATGATTTTTCGGAGACTGCTCAGGCTGTAAATTATCTAAGCGCCAGTGCACTAAAAGGTCTTGGGAAGGATAGTGATGCAAAAAAGAAACTGGAAATTACTGTAAAAATGAATCCATCCAGTGACATTGGAAAATCTGCGGATACTTTGCTAAATAATTTATAAATTTATATTTATTTTTTCAAAAAACCCGGCAATCAATAGTCGGGTTTTTTTTATCGCAAAAAAAAATATATTCTTGAAAATTATTTTTTTTTAACATAACATACAACTATAAGAGGGAGGAGTTTTATGATAACTCAGGTATCAAGGTTTTATGTCAGGGTAAAAGAAGATCTGGAGAAGGCATTTACTGATTTTTTCCCCCATATGTCTTCAAATTATATTAAAATGGCAAATTTATTTGATAAAGATAAATGTTATCCTGTTTTGGCAGTTGAGAAAGTAGTTGTTTTTACAATTGATGGTTCAGAAGTAGAATCTGCACGTTTCCTTGTTCCTTCCGAAAATGGGAATTTTATATGGATTCAGTCAGAAATATTTGATTTTATGGGTTTTGAGGGTGCCTGCGGAGATTAGATCTGTTTTAGGTCTCATTTGTAATGTATTCTTTCAGTTTGTTATAAACCTTAACAGGGACTCTTGCTTTTATAATTGATCCTGTTTCCTTATAATCTTCATCAAGAACTGTTCCTTCTCTATGGATCATTGAAATTAAATCGTACCTGTCGGTTGGAATTAATAAAGATATGATATGCTTGTCTTTGTTGAGTATTTCTTCAACTTTTTCAAAAATTTTTTCTAACCCCTTTTCTGTTTTTGCAGATATATATAATGCATCCGGGTTGTCTATTTCTATGTTTAAGCTATCTGTAGTATTTGTATCCAAATCTATTTTATTAAAGACCAGTATCATTGGTTTTTCACCAGCACCCAGTTCATTCAGAACTTCCATTGTAATTCTATACTGTTCTTCCACTTCCGGATGAGATAAATCCAGTACATGGATCAGAAAATCTGCAAGAACTGTTTCCTCCAATGTTGATCTGAATGCATCTACCAGATCATGGGGTAGTTTCCTAATAAAACCTACGGTATCTGTCAGAAGAATTTTATGTCCTCCAGGCAGGACTACTTTTCTGGTGGTGGGATCAAGTGTAGCAAAGAGTTTGTCTTCAACAAAGGCATTGGAACCTGTAAGTGCATTTAATAGAGATGATTTCCCTGCATTTGTATAGCCTACAAGAGCTCCTGTAGGAATAGAGAGGGCAGACCTTTGTTTTCGTAATGTATCTCTATGAAGCCGCACTTTTAAAAGTTCTTTCTTTAAGCGGGTTATTTTGTTCATAACAATACGTCTGTCGACTTCAAGCTGGGTTTCCCCTTCTCCTCGTGTTCCCTTGGATCCTCCCCTTTGTCTTGATAAATGTGTCCATGCCCTTGTAAGCCTTGGAAGACTATATTCCATTCTTGCAAGACCTACCTGTAGAACCGCTTCTCTTGTAGTTGCTCTTCCTGCAAAAATATCCAAAATAACTTCGTGTCTGTCAATTACAGCTTTCCCTGAAAGTTCTTCAAAATTTCTTTGCTGGCCAGGAGAAAGATCATTATCAAAGATTATTACTTCAGCTGATAATTTTTTTGCAAATTCTGTTATTTCATCAGCTTTCCCTGTTCCAACGAAAAACTTAGGGTTTCTTTTTTTTAGGGGTACAACCAAAGATTTTACAGTTTCGGCTCCCATTGTATCTACAAGGCTTTCCAATTCTTTTAGGTGAATAAGTGCTTCTCCCTTACTCATTTCCGGGTATTGCATACAAACTAAAACAGCTTTTTGTTTTAATTCGGTGTCTGTTAAATTTATATTTATTTCCATATTGATTTATATACTACCCGGGACTACAATGTGTGTCTATTATGAACGTACCTGACCGCCCACCAAATTGTCTTAAATGTATATATTTTGCAGTAACATGGGAACCCAATTTTCCCAGAAGTTGTAAGATGTTTGGTGTAAAATCAAAAAATCTTCCATCCTTAGTCGTAAAAAGAGCAACAGGTAAAAATTGTCCTGCTTTTAAAAAATCTCCAAAAATAAAAGATTAGTATTATTTAACCGTAACTATGTAATCCTGATAGCACAAAATTAACACCAAAAAATGTAAAAATTGTAAACACAAACCCTACAATGGCAAGAATTGCAGAAATTTTCCCTCTTAAACTTTTTACCAGTCTTGAGTGGAGATATGCCGTGTAGACCAACCATGTAATCAATGCCCATGTTTCTTTAGGGTCCCAGCTCCAGTAAGATCCCCATGCCGATTCTGCCCAGATAGCACCAAAAATAAGTGCTCCAGCAGTATAAATTGGATATCCTATGGCAATTGCGGTATATGTTAATCTGTCTGCATTAAGCTTTTTCTCTGCATCTTTTGTAAGCAAGTAATAAATAGCAGTAATAAAACTTAAAGCAAAAAAAGATTCTCCTATAAATGAAAAAGTTACATGAAGAACCAGCCACATTGATTGAAGTGCTGGAATAGGTGGTTGAATATCTTTCGGGGCTATAGGGGAGGAGGCTATTGCCAGTAAAATTAATGCTACAATTGTACTCCCGAATAATATAAACTGAAGAACCTTCCACTTTTTTTGAATACGATAAAAATAAAGCAAGAGTGCAATTATACCAGAAAAGAATACAAGTGATTCAAAAGTATTTGTTACGGCAACAAAATTTATTTGTATACTTCTTTGTATATTTGTTGCCAGAAGTAATAGAGCGCCTGCCAGTAAAAAATAATGTGAAAATGGATCAGGTTTATCTGTTTTTTTTAAAAGAAAGAAAATCTGAATTACAGCAGCAATACTCAGCATAAAAAAAGCAATAGTTGGCATCATAGTATGTCATCTCCCAATTTTTGATAGTAAGTTAAAAAAAGTCCAATTGTTAGTAAAATAAGGCCTATAAGAACTGTATAGTATCCAGGATCACTTACAATCTGGAGCCCTGTACTTAATTTAGTGTCAGTTCCTATTATTGTATAAATATCAATTTTATCTGCAATAGACAGGCTTACAGGGCCTTCTCCTTTGTTATTGACCCATTTTTCAAATATTATTGTATTTTTTTCAGAGTCAGAGGGATCTATAATAATATCATTAAAAATAAGTCCGTAATCGCCAGCAGGTATCAATTGGCCAGGCTTGAGTTGGTATATCGTATTTGATGAGTCAGATATAAATAGTATATTTTTAGATGTATAAGATATTTGATATATTTTTTTATTTCCAGCTTTTAAAGGAGTGTTAACTTCAATAGAATAAGAGTCTTTAATTAGTTGTCCATTTTTATTTAGATCTACTGTAGATATCCAGTCTTTTGGTCTGCCATTTTCATATTTTAGAAATTCAAAATTTTTAAGTGTTAAAGTGTAGCCACCTGTCAGGTTTATTGTTTCACCCTCTTCCATTCTTACAAATGCTTCAGTCCTTCCTAAAAAAGTAATCATACCCCCAATAATTAGTAAAAGAAGTCCAATATGTAATATGTCAGGACCAAATCTCTTTTTTGCTTTCCTTTGAAGTCTTCCTTTTAGTCTGTCAAAAGTACATACAAAAAGATTAATAAAAAACAAAACAGATGGTATAATAAAAATAAAGGATCTGAAAAAATTATTGAAACCTGTAGTTAAAATAAGCCAGGTCGCAAAAGAATTATAGGTTTCAGTATAAAAAACCAGATCTTTATTTTGTGGAATGAAAGTAGAGATAATAGCTGTTAATGTAATAATTAGAATTAATACTATAGCAAGTTTAACTGAGCGGAAAAATTTAAATATGCCTCCTGCCCAATTTTTGGATGTATTGTTACTCATATTACATCTCCCCTTATATAGTATTAAATATGACTCTGCTAGTAATGTATATTATAAATTAAATAGAATTTAGTCAAACGAAATGTATAAATATTAAAAAAACTGTAACAATAATATTAGAAAAGTATAATTATTATTAATAATAATTCTTAAAAATCAACAAGTGAAAAATTTGAGGATTTTAGCTGAAAGTATTCTTCCAGACCAGAACTTACAAATATCTTTTTATCTTTTGTTATAAAAATTCCTTCTAATTTGTCTGTAGACTCCAATATTTCCATACCCCTTATAAGGCCTGCTGAAAATACGACGGTTGAATATGCATCAGCCATTATTCCATTATGAGCTACTATTGTTATGCTAAGCAAATTGTTCTCAACTGGATAGCCTGAATCCGGATCAAGAATGTGGTGGTATCTGTTACCATTTTTTTCGAAATAGCGTTCATATATACCAGACGTAACTACTGCTGACTCGTCTGTTTCTATGGTCCCAATATATTGACCTCTGGAATCAATAGGATTCTGAATACCAATTTTCCAGAGTGTTTCCTTATTTTTTTTACCAAAGGTAAGTACATTACCACCAAGATTTATAATCCCCTTAGTAAACCCTTTATTAAGGAGGAACTCCTTTAAAATATCTGCAGCATAACCTTTTGCAATACCACCCAGGTCTATAGCCATATTTTTGTATTGCAGAAATACTGTTTTTTCATTGTTATTCAATAAAATATTTTGAGATCCAATAAATGGGAGAACAGCTTCAATTGTATGAGTTTCAGGTACATTCTGCTTTTCAGTTCCTATTGCCCAAAGGTTAACAAGAGGTCCAATAGTAATATCAAATTTACTTCCTGGTAAATTTGCATATTTTATTCCTTCTTCTATTACAAAAAATGTATCTTCGGATACTTTAACAGGATTAATACCTGCATTGGAATTTATCTGATCAAGTTCAGAATTTAATATTACCGGACTCATTTTATTTTCTATATTTTGAATAATTTTAAATGCTTCCTGAAAGGAAAAATCATTATTTTTCTCATATAGAGTAATGGAACATACAGTGCCTAAAGCAAAGCTGGTTTCAGAATAAGGTTTTACATTATTACTATTACAGGACATAACAGTAAGAGAGATAACAAACAGGATAAAAATTGAGTTAATCTTTTTCATAGTTTTAAAACTCTAACATATTGGACTCAAGGTTTGCAATTACTGATTGGAGAGGGGGACGGGGGGGCCAATAAAAATCTATATTTGCCAATAACTATATTCCTATGCTACTATGGTACAAATTATCAATGTGGAGTTCTTATGTTAAATGCAATAACAGATATTCCCGGCATTAAAGTCGGTCATGCTCAAAATATAGATGCAGGTACCGGCTGTACTGTAATTATTTGTGAAGATGGTGCTGTAACAGGTGTCGATGTAAGGGGTGGAGGCCCTGGTACTCGTGAGATAGCTGCACTTGATCCTGTAAACCTTGTTACCAAAGCTCATGCAGTATTTTTAGGTGGGGGAAGTGCTTACGGGCTGGATGGTGCTGCAGGAGTAATGCAGTATCTGGAGGAGAAGGAGATTGGTTTCAATGTTGGTGTAGGTGTTGTTCCCATAGTACCGGGGGCAGTGTTGTTTGATTTTTTTGTAGGTGATTATAAAATACGTCCGGATAAGGAAATGGGATACAAAGCATGTCTGGATGCTAAAGATAATAACAAGGCCGAAGGAAATATTGGAGCCGGAACCGGTGCTGCTGTTGGAAAGATAAAAGGCCCTGATTATTTTATGAAGAGCGGTATTGGTACAGCAAGCAGGCAAGTAGGAGATTTAATTGTTGGTGCCATTGTTGCTGTAAACTCTTTTGGGGATGTTATATGTCCCTTTACAGGACGAATAATTGCAGGGACTCTGGATGAGGAAAAGAAAAATCTTGCAGATACTATGTCAATAATGTCTTCAACAGATGCCAGTGAGAGTACTGCTTTTTCAGGGAATACTACAATTGGGTGTATTGCTGTAAATGCCAATTTAACTAAAGCAGAAGCTACAAAAGTATCAATGATGGCTCATGACGGGTTTGCAAGAGCTATAAATCCAATACATACCATGTATGATGGAGATACTATTTTTTGTATGGCAACAGGAAAAGTTAAGTCTGATCCTACAATAATAGGCGCTTTAGCCGCGGAAGTTATGGCAGATGCTATAGTAAATGCTGTTAAAAGTGCAGAAACAGCTTATGGTATACCCTGTTATAATGATATTGCCAGAGAAGAGAGAAAAGAGAGGGACGGAGGTTCATTATGAAAATATCAATAATCGGAGCAGGAGCTATGGGCTCACTGTACGGTGGAAAATTATCCCTGTCTGGTAATGATGTTGTTCTCTACGATATTAATAAAGCTCATGTTGATACTATCAATTCAAAAGGTCTTATTATTGAGGAATCTGATACTGGAGAAAAAATAACTGCTCATCCAACAGCATCTTCTAATCCAGAGGATGTTTCAGGATCAGATTTGTTGATAATTTTTGTTAAATCAACAGCAACTAAATTAGTTTCTGAGCAATTTGTAAAATATGCAAAACCTGAAACTATTGCTCTGACCCTCCAGAATGGTTTAGGTAATGAGGATATTATAAGGGATTCCTTTGGAGCCGAAAGAACTGCAGCCGGAGTTACTTCCCAGGGTGCCACATTTCTTGGACCGGGGAAAATACGTCATGCTGGAAATGGCCCTACTCACATTTGTATGTCAAATAAAGATAACACTAAACTTAAAGAAGTTATACGGGTTTTTTCAGAAAGCGGCTTTGAAATTCATATTGAAGAAAATATAGCAGATCTTGTTTGGAGCAAACTTGTAATTAATGTGGGAATTAACGCAGTAACAGCTCTTTCAGGTCTTGAAAATGGCAAACTTCTTGATTATTCCGATATGAAATCTCTAATGGCAGATCTTGTTGGAGAAGCGGTAACGGTCGCTGAAAAAAAGGGAATAAAGCTTAGCTACGATGATCCTTTGCAGATTGTATACGATGTTTCTGAAAAAACTGCTCTTAATAGGTCTTCCATGTTACAGGATTTTGATCGGGGAAGTCTTACGGAGATAGATTTTATTAATTATGCTATAGTAAGGGAAGGGGCAAAACTTGGAATTGCCACTCCGTTTAATAGTGCAATTTCAAAACTTGTTAAATCTATGGAACTTGTAAACAGGAGTAGGAAGGTTACAGATGCTTAGTGATTTCGAAAAAAATCTTTTTAACTATATTGATGAAAATGAGCTTGTTGAACTTACTCGAAATTTGATCAAAATTGATTCTGTTATTCGTCCTGAAACAGGAAATACAGAAGCAAAGGTTGTTGAATTTATTGCAAACTGGATTAGAACAGAATTGGAACTGGAACCTGAAATTAATGAAGTTTTACCTGGAAGAGAAAATATTATTCTAAAAATTGATTCAGGAAGACCTGGTAAAACACTTATGTTTGAAGGTCATACTGATGTTGTTTCTGAAGGTGTAATCTCTCTTTGGAAGCATGATCCCTTTGGCGCAGTAATTGAAGATGGAAAGATCTATGGCCGTGGATCATGTGATATGAAAGCTGGAGTTGCAGTTAACCTGCTAACTGTAAAAGCTATGCTTAAATCTAAAGTTGAATTTAGCGGTAGAATAATTCTTGGTATTCTTTGTGATGAAGAAGATCTTATGCTTGGTGTTCAGGATTTTATTAAACAGGGTCATGCTGATAATGTTGATGCCTGCCTTGTTTCAGAACCTGAGGAAAATCAGTTATGTATAAGTATGAAAGGAGCTCTTCGAATTAAACTTACAGTTCATGGGAAAATGGCCCATGGTGCTATGCCTCTTGCAGGAATAAATCCTAATACCAGACTTGCCTGGATAATTCTTGCATTTCAGGAATATGAGGAAAGCCTTAAAGAAGAATTTGGTGAGGATGAATATCTTGGCTGGCCTTCAGTAACTTTTACAGTTATTCAATCACCTCCACCACCAGAGCCTCCCCAGTTAAATGTAATGCCTGGTGAATCTGTTGCATATGTAGATATTAGAACTATTCCCGGGCAGGACCATAAAGAGATAAAAGAAGCTTTAGGAAATATTCTAAAAGAACTTGGTAATCAGGATCCTGATTTCAATGTTACAATGGACTATCTGGCAGACAAACCAGTGGTGAGTATGAGTAAGGATGAGCCCATTGTTCTTACTGCAGCAGCTGTTTATAAAGATCTGACAGGAAAAGAACCTGTTTATAATGGTGTTCCCGGAGCAACAGATGGTACATATCTTAGAGATCTAAAAGGTATTCCATGCCTTGTAAATGGACCAGGCCCCAGACATATTCCTCATCAGACAGATGAATATGTAGAAATTGATGAATTAGTAGAATCACTAAAACTGTATGTTTTAACAACTTATAGGTTTTTAAATTAGGCTTTTATAATGTTGCACAGCACAAAAAGCTATAAATGAGAGAAATTTGAAATAAAAGGATTTTTATGTCGGGTGGAAAGAAATATATATGGTTTGATCTTGGGTATACTCTACTTAAATTGAAGAGAGAAGAGAGTTTTAGGAATATTCTTTCAGATCTTGGTTTCGAAGTATCAATTAGTCAAATTGAAAAAGCTTTTCATCTTACAGATAAACTTTTTATGAGAAAGTATCCAGGTGTTCTTGGCAAGAGTAGGGCGTTCTATATGCCTATGTATCTTGGGAATATGATATATGCTCTTGGTTTACGGACAGATATCTGTCCTCTTTTTTTGGAATGGAAGAAAAAACTTGAAAATCCATTTAAGGTCTGGGCTCCTTTTGATAATGTAAAAAATGAACTTAAAAATCTTGTCTCAGAAGGTTATCGTCTTGGAGTAATCTCCAATTGGGATAAAACTGCAGTTCCATTACTGGATCAGTTTGAACTTACCTCTTTTTTTGACAATATAATAATATCGTCAGAAGTAGGATGTGAAAAACCTGATATAAAGATATTCCAAATTGCTCTGGATAAGGCTTCAGTTCCTGTAGAGGATTGTCTTTATGTTGGAGACAATTATTATGATGATGGAATTGGAAGTAAGAATATTGGAATGGATTTTGTAATTATAAATGCATATAGCGATCTGGGTGTTGAGGAACTGGATGATTGTAATATAATTACTGATATAACTCAGCTTAGGGAGTATTTATGAAACTAACTGTAGTTGGTCACTGGGGAGCATATCCCGGCCCGGGAGGAGCCAGTTCCGGTTATTTATTAGAAGAGAACAATGAAAGTTTGTTGTTGGACTGTGGGTCGGGTGTGCTTGCAAAACTGTATGAATATACTGATATCAGCCAGTTGAATAATGTTGTATTATCTCATTATCATTCAGATCATATAGCAGATATTGGATGTCTCCAGTATGCATCAAAGGTACAGTTAAGTCTTGGTGAGAGAATAGATCCCATATCTATTTATGGACACACACTTTCAGATTTTTTTAATAAATTAAGTTATGAAAATGCTTCAGTTGGAAAGCCTATACAAGAGGGTACCTCTGTTAGTATTGGCCCCATAACTCTTCATTTTAAGCATACAACCCATCCTGCTCCTGCTTTAGCAATGCGGATTGAATCTGAAAATGGTTCTATGGGTTATACAGCAGATACCGGGTGGAATGATTCTCTTATAGATTTTTTTAGTGGAGTAGATTTACTTCTTTGTGAATCAAGTCTATATAATAAATATAAGGGGAGAGTTGAAGGACATCTTACTGCTGGAGAAGCTGGTCTTCTTGCTAAAGAGGCCGGTGTCGGGCAGTTAGTTCTTACTCATATGCCACATTTTGGTGATCATAATGAACTTAAAATAGAGGCTGGAAATGTCTATAGTGGAAAAATAGAACTTGCAGAGAGTGGTAAAGTCTGGATAATCTGAAATTGTGAGAATTATATAGAAATGTATTTGTCTAATATATGATTTTTATGGCATACTTAGGGGTAATATGGAATTATTGTTATTTATTGTAAGACGTTTTCTCAGATTGGTATTAACTATTCTTATTATCTCTACAATTATTTTTTTCGTGATAAGGGTTATTCCTGGTGATCCTGCTCTTGTAGTTGCAGGCATTGATGCCTCGGATGATGATATTCAGGCTATTCGTGTTCGTCTCGGGACAGATGTTCCTGTAGGTGTTCAGTATGTACGGTGGTTATCGGATATTGTTCGTTTTGATTTTGGTGAATCCATGATATCCGGTGCTTCAGTTAATAAGCTTATTTTAGAGCGTTTTCCTTTAACACTTACTCTTGCTGTTTTAGGAATTATGCTGGGTATTATTGTTGCAATTCCTCTTGGGGTTCTTTCGGCTGTACATAGGTGGTCCTTTTGGGATTACTTTGGGATGGTATATTCACAGATGGGTATGGCCATACCAAGTTTCTGGCTGGGACTGATTCTATTACTTGTTTTTGCTGTAAAAATACCTCTGTTTCCACTGTTTGGGTCGGATAGTCTTAAACATTTAATTCTACCTGCAATTGCTCTTGGTTTTGCCCGTGCTGCGGTTATTCTTAGACTAACCAGAGCTGCTATGGTGGAGGAACTAAGTAGAGAATATATTATAACCGCAAGAGCAAAAGGTCTGACAGACAGAATGATTCGATACAAGCATGCACTGCGAAATGCAATGATAGCTGTTGTAACTATAACAGGGATTCAGTTTGGCTATATGCTTGGTGGAGCAATTATTGTTGAGCAGGTTTTTTCTCTGCCTGGTCTTGGTAGATTATTTTTATATGCAATTTATCAACGTGATTTCCCTTTAATTCAGGGTGGTGTTGTTTTTATAGCTATTGTTTTTTCTCTGGTTAACTTTGCTGTAGATATTCTTTACAGTGTGCTTAATCCTAAGATAAGGATTTCATAGTGCTTGAAATAAAAAATCTTAACATAAGTTTCGTCCAGGGAGAAAAAGAGGCTAATGCACTTAGAGGTATTAGTTTAAGTCTTAAACGAAATGAAGTACATTCTCTTGTTGGTGAATCCGGATCAGGAAAAACAGTAACATCTACCTGTATAATGGGACTTCTCCCTACACCTCCTGGTCGTATAAATTCCGGTCAGATTATTCTTAATAATCAGGATCTTCTTCTTCTGGAGGAAAAGGATCAAAGGCAAATTAGAGGTAAAGAGATTGCTATGGTTTTTCAGGAACCTGCACGATATCTAAATCCCACTTTAAAGGTTGGAGATCAAATTACGGAGATGTTAATTCTTCATCTTGGTATGAGTAATATTGAGGCTGTAGATCGGGCACTAGAGATACTTGAACTTGTTGGCCTTGAAGGTGGCAAACGAATTCTTGACAGTTATCCTCATGAACTTTCAGGTGGAATGAAACAGCGAATTATGATAGCTATAGCTATAAGTTGTAATCCTGCTTTTTTAATTGCAGATGAACCAACAACAGCCCTGGATGTAACTCTTCAGCTTCAGATACTTAATCTTATGCTAAGTTTGAAAAACACTCTGGATATGGGAATTTTATTTATTTCACATGATTTGCGAGTTGTTCATGATATTTCTGACTGGGTTTCGGTAATATATGCAGGAAGAATTGTTGAATCAACGTCTCGTAAAGAGCTATTTACGAATCCGAAACATCCATATACACGACTTCTTCTTGAATCTATTCCTGATGCAGATAAAAGAGGTCAAAGGCTTCAGACTATACCAGGAAAAGTTCCTGATGCAGAGAATATACCTGGGGGTTGTGCTTTTCATACAAGATGTCCTATTGCAGAGGATATTTGCAAAACAGACTTACCTGAGACAAAAGAAGTAGGTTCGGATAATTCTGGTACCTCTCATACAGCAGCATGTCACTTTATTGGAAAACAATGGAAAAATTAATTGAATTAAAAAATATTATCAAGGTTTTCAAAAGCCACAAACTCATATCTGTAAAAAAGGATAACTACGTAGCTGTCAATAATGTAAGTCTTGATATACAGAAAAATACTATTTTCGGTCTGGTTGGTGAGTCTGGTTGTGGAAAAACAACTCTTGCCAGATCTGTAATGATGCTGGATCCTCCCAGTTCCGGAGAAATCATTTACAATGGGAAAAATATTTCAGGCATTTCAAGAAAAGAACTCCATCCATACAGGTCAAGAATGCAGATCGTCTTTCAGGATCCAAATAGCGCCCTTAATCCTAAAATGTCCATATATAACTGTATGAAAGAAGGTTTGGTAAACAGAAAGTTTCCAAAAGATAAGATGGATAGTAAAATTAAGAGTTTGCTTGATCTTGTTGGAATTTCTCCAAATCATGTAAATCGATTTCCACACGAATTTTCAGGAGGGCAAAAGCAGAGAATTGTTATTGCCCGGGCACTTTCCATGGAACCGGAATTTCTTGTTTTGGATGAACCTGTTTCTAATCTTGATGTATCAATTCAGGCTCAAATAATAAATCTTTTACTGGATTTAAAAGATGAGTTTTCATTGACGTATCTTTTTATCTCCCATGACCTTAATCTTGTTTCATATTTAAGTGATGAGGTTGCTGTGATGTATAAAGGAGAGATTGTGGAGACTGCTAAAACAGAAAAAATTATGAAGAAACCCATGCATCCATATACTCTCAAATTGTTTTCATCTGCTCCAGGTAAAGATAGTAATAATCTTTTTGAAGCAGATGATAGCTACAGAGAAGGGTTACCTGAAAAATTTACATATTTCCCTCCAAATCCTGATTCTACTTTGCAGCTAATAGATATTGGAGAAGATCACAGAGTTGGTTGTTATACATTAAACGGATCGTAGATTCGTAAAAAATATATATCGATAAAATGGGCGATACGAAGTGTCAAGGTTCTATTTTAGTCGAAAAGGAGTAACATATGAGAAAGGCAGCAAAATTTGGATTATTTCTTGTCATGATTATGCTTATGACAGGGATGCTGTTTGCAGCTGGGAGTAAAGAGGTTAAACCCCTCAATTTTGCTTTGGCTGGAAATCCTGATACATTAGATCCTCACAAAACTTCGGGGACTCTTACGTTTCAAACAGTTAAGAGTGTTTACGATACACTGGCAGAACCAGATGAAAATGGTGTTATTGTACCGGCTCTTGCTGAAAGTTGGGATGTCTCAGCTGATTCACTTACATGGACCTTTCATTTAAGAAAGGGTGTAAAATTTCATAATGGTGATGCTTTTACATCTGCAGATGTTAAGGCTTCTTTTGAAAGAGTTCTGGCAGAAGAAACAGCTTCTCCTCATAGAAAAGAGATGGGTATTATTGCATCTATGGATACACCTGATGATTTAACAATTGTATTTAATCTTTCTGGCCCACATGCTCCTTTTCTTGCAACCCTTGCTTCCGGTTGGAGTGCAATTCTTCCTAAGAGTCTGATTGATACAGGTCATGATTTTGACTCTCTTCCTGTAGGAACCGGACCTTTTAAACTGGAAGAATGGGTTCGTGACAGTAAGGTTGTATTTTCAAAGAATGATGATTACTGGATGAAAGGACTACCAAAACTGGATAAGGTTATTCTTCACATTATACCAGAGACATCTGTTGTTGTTCAGGGACTTATTTCCGGTCAGATAGATGTAGTTTATATTGTTGACAGTGATGATATTCCAATGCTTGAAGCAAGTCCTGATGTTACACTGAAGGAGAATCTTACATCCCTTATAATGGTTATGCCAATGAACACCAGCAAACCTCCTCTTGATGATATTAGAGTACGTCAGGCTATTAACTATGCTATTGATAAGCAGAAAATACTTGATATTGCATATGGTGGTGGTGAAACTATTGGAACATTTATGGATCGTGGGAATGCATACTATAAAGATTTTACAGATCTTTATCCATATAATCCCGAAAAGGCTAAAGCACTTCTAAAAGAAGCCGGTGTTGGTAATGATGTTGAATTAAAACTGTATCTTCCCCAAAATTATACCCTTCATGTTAAAGCTGGAGAGATGTATCAGGAGATGCTTACCAAGGTTGGCCTAAATGTAAAAATTCAGTTAATTGACTGGTCTACATGGATTAGTGATGTTTATAGAGCTAGTAAGTTTGACTTAACAGTTATTGGACATACTGGAAAACTTGATCCTGATGGTACTCTTGGTGGTTATGGCGAAGGTAAATATGTTCAATGGTTTAATGATGATGCTGCAGGACTTATAAAGAAAGCAGCTGCAACAATTGGATATGAAGAAAGAAAGGTAATGTATGACCAGGTTCTTGAAATAATGGCAAAAGAAGTTCCTTTTGTTTACCTTGGTTCTTCCTATAGAACAACTGCTTATCGATCTAATGTAACTGGATTTAGGATTACTCCGAACCTGGATACATTTGACTTCAGGTGGACAGAGTTTAAATAGATGATAATAAAAGGAAAGAACTGGGTTTTTAATATTTCAGTTCTGTTTATAATTCTTTTAGGGGCGGCTGCAATTGCAGCCCCCCTGGTTTCTCCATATAGTCCTACTGATCAGAATATTGATCGTAGGTTTTCAGCACCGGATTCTATTAATATTCTTGGTACAGATAATTTTGGAAGAGATATTCTTAGTCGAATTATTTATGGTTCCAGATCTGCACTCCTTGTAGGAATAGTTTCTGCTTCCATAGCTGTTACTATTGGAATGACTGTAGGGCTTATTGCCGGCCTTGGAGGTAATTGGGTAGATAACCTGCTTATGCTCCTTATGGATTCGCTTTTATCGTTTCCTACAATTTTACTTGCAATTACGGTTGTTTCCTTTTTTGGCTACGGCCTCGTACAGGTTATGTCTGCTATTGGAATAATATACAGTCCTGTTTTTGCAAGGCTTGTAAGGGCAGAAACACTGGCTATAAAAACAGAGAGTTATATTGAAGCATCCCGTGCATTGGGTACACCTGTTATTAAACGGGTTTTTATTCACATTATTCCTAATCTTCTGGGAAAAGTTATAGTTCAGCTTACAATTACTTTTGCTCTTGCAGTTGTTATTGAAGCATCTCTCTCTTATTTGGGTTTAGGTACTCAACCACCTGCACCAAGCTGGGGGTTAATGCTTAAAGATGCAAAGAATTATCTAATACAGGCACCATGGATGGCAATATATCCTGGTCTTGCACTGGCTTTTACTGTATTTGCTTTTAATTTGATTGGTGATACTTTTGCCGAAAAACTTAATCCCAGAGTTCTAAAGTAGAGCGGGAACTGGCAATGAAAATAGGTATACTCTCTGATATCCATGTTGATATAAATTTTACAGATAAGGATATTATTACTCCATCAATCTGCAATAATATTAAAGATAATGCTCTGGATATGATAATTATTGCCGGAGATGTTGCCAGCAATTATAAACTTATTCTAACAACTCTTGAAGAGATTGAAAAACAGACAAATATTCCCTGTCTCTATGTCCCGGGTAATCACGATATCTGGGTAGAAAATTATCCTGAAAAGACATCCTGGGAAATTTATGAATTATTAAAATCTTATCCCCACAATCTTGCAAATGGACCTTATGTTATAAATAATGACTGGGTAGTTATTGGAGATCTTGGTTGGTATGATTTTAGTTTTGGAGATTCAAATAAATACAGTTTTGATGATTTTAGTAATATGAAATATGAAGAGAGAGTTTGGCAGGACAGTATTAAAGCTGTATGGAATAAGTCCACTCAGGATATGCATAGATATTTTATGGATAAACTGGAAAAACAGTTAAAAATGTACCAGAATAAAAATATTATAGTTGTCACTCATGTTCTTCCTATAATTGATTTTACAGTTCAACCTCCGTCCCCAATGTGGGAATATATGAATGCCTTTTTAGGAAGCTCAGAATATGGAGAGTTAATTTTAAAGTATCCAAATGTAAAATATGCTGTTTCGGGGCATGTCCATTACAGAAAACGTAAAAAAATAAATGAAACTGAGTTTATCTGTAATTGCCTTGGATACAAAAATGAGTGGTATAAGAATGATGATGCGGAAGTTGAAGTTGATAAGGCTTTGATGACTATTGGTATTTAATTTTGTTGATATCCTTCTTTAATATATAAATAATAGACTGGCGCAAAAAGTTTTTATAACATTCTTACTACTTGACTAATATAGCCCGTAGGCTATAATTATACTATGTGGCAAATTGAATATACAGATGAATTTGAGCTGTGGTGGAGAAGTCTATCTGAGCATGAACAAATTGATCTGGTAGCAAGTATTGATCTTTTGGAACAAATTGGACCCAATTTGGCCCGACCTTATTCAGATACATTAAGAGGTTCAAAACATACAAATATGAAAGAGCTAAGAACTCAGAGTAAAGGAAAACCACTACGAACTTTTTATGCATTTGATTCTCGTCGATCTGCTATTTTATTAATTGGTGGAGATAAAACCGGAGATGATCGTTTCTATGAAAGAATGATACCTCTGGCAGATCGTTTATATGATGAACATCTTAGAGATATTAAAAGAGAGGAGTTCTAATAATGGCTCAAAAATTTGAAAAACTTAAGAAAGAGATGAAACTGGAAAATATTCAAAAAGCAAAGATTAAAACAAATGAAATGATGGCAGAGATGTTGTTGACTGAAATTCGTAAGGAAGCTGGTTTTACTCAAAAAAATCTGGCAGAAACAATGGGAGTTAAACAACCCAGTTTATCAAAACTTGAATCTCAGAATGATATGCAGATAAGTACACTTCAACGCCTTGTTAAAGCTCTTGGAGGGCAATTAGAAATGATTGCCCATATGCCTACTGGTGACATTAGATTAAGACAGTTTAAATAAAAAGCTCTATTGACTAGTTCCTTTTTACAGTATATTCTGCTTTTATCCCTACTTAGTTTATCAATAATTTAGTTATTTTGCAATTTTTAGCAGTAAAAGTTGTAAATACCTATAAATTTATTAATAAATTAGAAAGGATATGATTGTGTCAAATCTTATAACATAGAATACAGGTTCTAAAAATCTGTAAGAATAAAAGGAGAAATTAATATGAGTGACGTTATTATAAAAAATTCAAGAAACACGGAAAATGCACCCAAAAGTTCTTTTTCTACACAAACTGTAGCTTTTTCTCATTACAATAATATTTCAGCTCAATTACCTGTAGACCCTAAAACCGGTAAAATTGTAGCTGGTGGAGCTAAAGAGCAGGCAAAGCAGTGCTTAGCAAATATTAAAGCAATTGTACACAGTATTGACCATGTTATGGATGATGCTGTTAAAATTACTGTATTTCTTAAGAATATCTCAGATATTGATGCTGTAGATGAAGTTTATACATCATTCTTTCACAGTGATCTTCCTACACGGACAACAGTTGCAGTTGCAGCTTTACCTATGGATGCTTTAGTACAAATTGAAGCAGTTATTTCCAACGGTGAAGGTACACATCCACAAGCGAGCTTAGATCTAATAAAAGTTTCAAGAAACACAGAAAATGCTCCAAAAGGTGTATATTCTCAAACTGCAGCTTTTTCTCATTACAATAATATTTCATCTCAACTACCTGTTGATCCAAAATCTGGTAAAATTGTAGCTGGTGGAGTAAAAGAGCAGGCAACCCAGTGTTTAAACAACATTAAAGCAATTTTAGAAAGTATTAACCACGTTATGGGCGATATAGTTAAAACAACTATATATCTTAAAAACATCTCTGATATTGAAGC
>JAOZPU010000181.1 GCA_029932585.1 Spirochaetia bacterium
GGAATAGCAGTAACACCTGGTGGAACAGTTTATCTAAAACCTTCAATGGGTAGAGATATCTACCGCTTTTCAGCAGATTCTGAAACAGGAGACAAATGGCGTACAGGGATGGATCTTTACGGACCATTTCTGACCCTTCCAGACGGTAGTATTGTTGTAATTGATATACAAAAAAAGAAAGCTCTCAAAATTTTTAATAGAAAAAAAACAGAGCTGAGTTTATTTACAAGCCCCTACTCTTATATTTCAGCTGTGGCAACAGGCCCGGAAGGGAATATTTGGGTATATGATATTTCCGAACAAAGAATAAGAATCCATACGCCAGAAGGTGATATTCTTGACACTATTATTCCAATAATAGATACATCAGCAGGTTTAAGTCCATCAGCTCTTTCAGTATGGAATGATGGTCGTTTTGTTGTTTATTATTCAACAGGAGAGATGCATAGTTTTACAAGAGAGGGTATTCCTATATGGGGAATAACAGAAATAAACACTATTGATGGAGTAGAGAGCCTTCCTCAATCAGCAAAAATTGCATTGGATAATAAAAATGGTCTTATATATATTTCTGATATGATGGGACAGAGAATTTTAAAACTTCAGGACAGGTCCTATATTTCTGATCATCAAATTAAGGATAGTAATACTGAGCTTCTTGTGGATCTTAATAACAAATATTTCCAAACAGAAAAAATTGATTTTATTGCTTCCAAAGCAAAGTTTTATGAAAAAGTGGATGCACTGGAACTGGCAAATCAAACATGGGAAAGAATACTGGATATTGATCCTGATTATGACCTTGCATATGATAGGCTGGATGAAATTGAAGTTAAAATCATGTCTTTAAATGCAGAAACTTTAAAAAATAAAACTATTATAAAATTAGATGATCTTGGCCCTGAATCTGCCAGAAATGATTACAGAAGAACAATTCAGCTTTATGAAAAAATTCTTGCCATTGATCCCTCTAATTCAGAAATAAAAGCAAATAGAATGTATCTAGAAGAGATTTTTGGTCTTGGGAGACAACTGGGGACCCAGCCACTACCATTTGAAATTGAATCACTGACAGTAGCTAATCTTTTCCCTTCCCTAATGCAGTATTATCAGCATAGCTCTGTAGGTAGTATTAAATTACAAAACACAGGATCCGAAGATATAAAAAATTTAAAAGTAAGTTTATTTATTAAACAGTTTATGGACTATCCGGTATTTTCAGAAAAAATAACTACGATTAGTCCATCAGAAACTGTAGATTTAGACCTAAACCTTCTTTTTAACCAGGAAGTCTTAAAACTGGAGGAGGATCTTAAGGTTCAGGTTAAGCTGGATATTTCCGGAACGTATATGAACAAAGCTTTTAACACTGAAAAAACTACAATAGTTACTCTATACAGAAGATCTGCTATGCAATGGGATGATTCTGGTAAATTATCTTCTTTTATTACACCAAATGAAAGTGTAGTAGAACAGTTTTCACATAGAGTTGTATCAAATAGTAAAATTGAATATGATTTTAATTTTACTGAAAAATTTAACAGAGCTATTCGTATTAGCAATGCTTTAGGAGCATATGGCATAAGTTATATTGAAGATCCTTCATCACCAATTACAAAAATACTTGGAGATGCCAATGCCGTTGATACAGTAAGGTTTGCAAGAAAAACTCTTTTTATCCGTTCAGGAGACTGTGATGACACAACAGCCTTACTTGCATCACTACTTGAATCGGCTGGCATTAATACTGCAATAATGACATCCCCTGGACATGTTTTTATGGCCTTCGATTCGGAGGAGGCTATTTCCAACAGATGGATGTATGAATCAAATAAAGTAACAGCTATTCCCTACAATGGAACTTTATGGATACCAGTTGAAACAACAATACTTACTGATGGATTTTTCAAGGCATGGGAGATTGCTTCAAAAGAAGTTAAAATGTACGAAAGTAAGGGGAAAATTGAATTTATCCCTTTATATGATCAAAGGGAGACCTATCCGCCTTTGCCCCTGGGAACGAGTATATATCAGGTACTTGAACCTGATAATGATATTATAGATCTATTTGATATTAGATCTACAGAAAATATAAGGGCAGACCTATACAGTAATCTTGTAACAAATTTTCAAAAAGATTCAGCACAGGCAAGCACCAGAAGAAAATCTGCTATTCAAAACAGATTGGGAATACTTCATGTACGTTTTGAGAATTATAGAGAAGCCGAAAAAGTTTTTAAAGGAATTAACAAGGAGCAACCTGAATACATTTCTGCTTATGTTAATCTTGCAAATTTGTATAGAATACAGGGTAAAAATAATTATGCCATAAACTTACTGGAATCAGCATTGGAGGAATCTCCCAATTCTGCAGCTGTAAACCTTGTTCTGTCACAGTGCTACTTTGACGAATTGGAATTTTTAAAAGCAGGTAATCTTTTTGCAAAAATAGAGTCCTTGAATCCTGAACTTGCTTCAAAATTTTCTTATTTGTCATCTCCTGGAGGTGGAAGGGACACAATTGTGCGTGCTGCAGGTGCAGGTGAAACTCCTCCTGTTTTTTGGGATTCAGAAGAATAGACTATTATGTAGAAATACGATAATCGTATCTCTACATAATGGGCAGAACCTTTTTGGTTATATTATGTTGTCGTATATCCAAACCTGAAATAGCCTGATAAACAGCAAGATCAAAAAATGATATGGAAGCTAACAGATGATCAAAAATATCAGCTTGAATAGATTCATAATTAGCCCAGTTCTGATCACTGCTAAAAATGTATAGTTCCAGGGATACACCTTTTTCGGTAGGCTGAAGCTGTCTGACAAGAAATGTCATATTTTTATTTATTTTTGTATTCTCTCGTAAATATGCTTCAATATATGCTCTAAAAACTCCAATATTTGTCATCCTGCGACCGTTGATCATCTCACTTGTATTTGCATTTTTATTGATATTGTCCATATCAATCTCTTTTTGTTTACTTGAAATGTAGTCACCAAGAATATCAATTTTACTAAAGCGCTCTATCATTTCTTGTGTACAAAATTTAACCGTATTCATATCAATACTTAAATGACGTTTAATTCGTCGCCCATCAGAGTCACTCATTCCCCGCCAGTTTTTAAAAGAAGAGGAAATTAAACTGTATATAGGAACACTGACTATAGTTTTGTCAAAATTTTGAATTGTAACAGTCTGTAGTTTAATATCTATAACGTCCCCATCAGCACCATAATCAGGAACAGTAATCCAGTCTCCAATGCGTATCATGTCATTGCCGGAAAGTTGTATAGCTGCCACCAGGCCAAGAATAGAATCTTTAAATACCAGCATCAATACAGCAGAAAGAGCACCTATACCTGAAAGAAGCCCAAGAGTAGATTTATCCAGAATAGTTGCTACTATTAAAATAAGGCCAAAAATATATATAAAAACCCTTAAAATCTGAAGGTAACCTTTTATTGGCCTGTTTTTTGAGATTTTATAAGTAGAATAGATTGTATTAATTGAAGAAAGGAAAGAACTTAGCATCATTAGAATCAAAGCGATCATATAAGCCAAAACAATTCGCTGCCCTAAATCAGTAAAACTATTAACTCCTGGGAAAATAAGAGGTATTGAATAGTATATAATCAGCACAGGAGCTATATGAGCAAGGCGATCAAATAAACCACGCTCAACAAGAATATCATCCCAATTAGTTTTTGTTTTATGAACAATCTCTTTTATTACAGAGAGAAGGATTTTTTTTGCAATTAAATCAACCATAACGCTAATAAGAATAACAGTAGCAATTAAAACTACCTTACTCCCAATTCCTGCATAAAATTCTGAAAGACCAATACTCTTAAGAAAATTAACTATTAGATTGCTCACTTTCCGGCTCCTAAGTTATGTGTATATCTATTATTCATGTAATATTTTCCAGAAAGTTATTCTATATTCTGATCCACAGCATTTGAAATTTTATTATAAATTGTCATCATATCGAGAACTGGTTTAAAAATAACACGATTATTATCTACTCCTATACTGATCAGCTCGTTAGAAGGTTTATAAGTAATATCTCCAGTATAAACAAAATACTTTACATCCTGCCTATATTTATGGGCATTTAATATTAAATCATCACCGGAAATATCAGGGAGCCCCTGGTCAACTATTGCAGCATTGTAAGTTCTTAATTTCAGCCTTAAAATTGCCTCTTCTCCTGTTTCTGCAATATCTGCCTCCAGGCCCATCTCTTCCATAAACTCTTTTAAAACACCACTTATCATCTCTTCATCTTCAATAATCAGTACACTAACAGACACATTGACCTCATTCTTCAAACAACACTTTATAAATTTCTACAGAAAATTACTTAAAAAGATAAATATACTCTTCATAACCCTGTTTTTCAAGTTCTTCCAGTGGTATAAACCTTAAGGATGCTGAATTTATACAATACCTAAGACCTGTGGGCTGTGGACCGTCATTAAATAAATGACCTAAGTGAGAATCTGCATCAGGACTTCTAACTTCGGTTCTTTCCATAAAAAGTGTATTATCTGATTTTTCAATTATTTCCCTATCTGCAATAGGTTTTGTAAAACTCGGCCATCCGGTACCTGAAGTATATTTATCTATAGAACTAAAAAGAGGTTCTCCTGAAACTATATCCACATAAATACCTGGTTCTTTATTATCCCAGTATTCATTATCAAATGCCTTTTCTGTACCGCAATTTTGAGTAACATCGTACTGTAGTGGTTCAAGTTTTTCCTTTAACTCAGCATCAGAAAGTTTAATATATTCATTAGATCCTTGTGTATAATTCTTTTCTTCTCCCTTGGTTGCATGGGCGAGCAGGGAGCTTGCTTCCGACCTGCCCCAGGTTAATTCTCTAAACTGATCCCTGCCGGAGTACATACGATATTGTTTATACTGATTTGCATTTTTAAGATAATAATCCTGATGGTACTCTTCAGCTCTGTAAAAGATTTTAAATTCTCTTAGCTCAGTAACAATAGGTCTGTCAAAACGACCGGAATTTTCAAGTTTTTTTATAGATGCTTCCGCAATTTTTTTCTGTTCTTCATCATGATAGAAAATTGCATTCAAATATTGACTTCCCCTGTCTACAAAAGATCCACCACCATCGGTTGGATCAATCTGTCGCCAAAAAACATCAAGCAGATCATTGTAGCTTATTTTATCAGGATTATAAATTATCTGGACAGTTTCTATATGACCTGTTGTCCCACTGGAAACTTCTCTATATGAAGGATTTTCTGTCATACCACCTGAATAACCAGACACAACATCCAGTACACCATCCAGAATTTCAAATGGATGCTCCATACACCAAAAACACCCGCCACCCAGGGTTGCAGTTTTTACATTATCACCATACTCACTCATTATTTCTTCCTTATTTTCGGTTACTGCTAATTTATTATCTTCA
>JAOZPU010000182.1:0-2612 GCA_029932585.1 Spirochaetia bacterium
AAATTGATAGATTAGAAATTGATCTTGGAACAAGTTCTTATCGATCTAACATAAAAGAAGCAGAACCAGTTATAGTTGGATCTACTATTGGTTATACGATAGAGGAAAAGAAAATAACTATTGATGGTACAGGAAGTGATTGGGGTAATATTGATCCCGTTTATCTTAATCGTTCCAGTAAAGAAGGTGATGAGAGCAAATTAATTAAGGCAATTTATGCAGCAAGAGATGATGAATATTTCTATCTACGAATGGATGTTATTAATGATAAACCTTTAGAAGATGGAATTGTTTATATTATCAAAGTATTGGGTGGTGCTGATGGTGCAAAAGATGATTTAGATTTGGGATATCGTATTGGAAGAAATACTTCAAACCCGGAATTTAATAAATATTTGAGTGATGATAACTGTGAAAAAATTAATGTTCCACCTTCTTTTGGTGCTGCTAATAAAATTATTGAGATAAAATATCCTCTAATATGGATTGAGAATAAAGATGAAATTATAATTAGACCCTATATTTATTTTGATGAAGTTGGACAAACGGATATTTTAGATGAACTTTTACTTTTCTTTTAATAATTTATAGTTGGTTAGTTATGGTATATAAAGGAATATAAATGAATAAAAAATTATTATTATTATTTTTATTTTTTTTTATAATAGTTTCTACTTTATTTGCAGAAAGACCTGAATGGATCAATAAACTTCCATTTACAGAAGATGCTTTTTGGGGAGTAGGAGAGGGGCATTCTCCAGAAGAAGCTAAAGCATTAGCTCGAATAGATATCTTAATGCAATTAAGTACTCAGGTAGAAGCTGTTATTACAATGGAACAAAATAGTGATAGCAATTCAGAAGAAATAGTAGAAGATATGGAAATATTTTTTGATTCTAATACTCTGCGTGGTGCTGAAATTGAGGACCAGTATGAAGAAAATAATTTCCATTGGGTGTTAATGAAGTACTGCGACGATTGCGGGAAAATGTTAATAAACAGCGCCTTAACCCGTTATGAAGATCAGTACGATTATGAGAGTAAAACACTTATGGATCAACTTGATAATAGTAATATCCTGGAAATTATCCGGGTAGAAAGAAGATTGAAGGAACTTAACCTGGAAGATTATCATTCAGATGATATTAGTATTGTTTTGCTTGGTAAAAGTTTACATATAAATATAATTAATTTCCTGCCTTATAAAACCAATTTATCAAAAAGTCAGCAAAATGGTCTCACCTTGCTAAGTGAAACACTTTTTGAGGAATTGAAGCTTCTAAATTATAAAAATATTGATGTTATTGGTCATGCCAACCCAACCGGAGAGGATAACGAGGAAGAAGAACTTTTGGAATTATCCAAAAACAGAGCTAAAACAATGACCGCCTATTTACAAAAATCAGGGTTTGTTATTAATTCGGTTAGTTGGAAAGGCGGTGATGAAGCGGGGTTTAATCTATCTGATT
The DNA here is from genome assembly GCA_029932585.1 of Spirochaetia bacterium. Taxonomy (GTDB): domain Bacteria; phylum Spirochaetota; class Spirochaetia; order B11-G9; family B11-G9; genus JAJRQE01. Next base: position 1,470 of record JAOZPU010000182.1, read on the forward strand.
CAGATGTAATGGGGAAAAACCGTAGAGTAGAAATAATAATTTTATTTGAGTAGTGTGGGATAAATGAAAACAAAGAAAATCATATTTTTATTAATAATTTTAATTACATTTTTATTAGATAGTTGTGTAACAAGTAATACAGGCTCTATTGAAGCCATTGGTACTTTAAGTGAGCAACCTGATTGGATTACTAAGATGCCACTTGAGGATGATTATTTCTATGGAATAGGGTTAGGTGATAATCTGGCAGAAGCCAAGCAGCGAGCTATTATTGATGTTGGCCAACAGTTTAGCATTCAGGTGAAATCTGTATTATTGGAACAGGTTAAAGAAAAAGAAGATAAAATTGAGACAATTATAACTAAAATTGATGAGCAAATAACCAGTCAGGTTGTGTATGGAGCAAAGTTCATTGATCAGTATCAGGATAAAGATGGAATCTATTGGATACTGGTTAAGGCTCCTTTAAGTTGTATGCTGGATATAACAGAAGGTTTTCTTTTAAGCTATAAACTTGATTTAAAGCAAAGCAAAGATGATATGGATTTAATTTTAAATTCTATAGAAAAAACAGTAGATGAAAAAATATTTACCAAAATCCCCTGGACACCAGTTGTACCAGATGGCAGTATAAAAATTAATGGAAATATTGATGATTGGGCTTCTATTCCAGTGTATTTCAAAGGAAAGGTCGGAGATGCACAAGCAATTGGGACTGATCTTGATTATATAAAAGCTGCTATGGATTCAGAAAAAGCTTATTTTCTATTAGTATGTGCTGATAGTAAATGGGATCCTGAAGTACAATTTGAAATTAATTTTGATTATGCCGAAGGGCAGCTGGATTCTGATCCTACTCTGCACGATGGTAGAACAGATATACATACTAATATTACCAGAGAATATGCGAATTTTTGGAAAGATAGTCCTGAAAGTTCTCAACCGTATGATCCTGGTGTTCTGAAAAGACTTAGAGGTAATATTTTTGAATTTTCAGTTCCTTTGAATCAGTACAATGGAACATGGTTTAATATTCTTTATTCTAATATATGGTTAGGGGATAATAATTTACCTAAAGATATGAATGAGGTTAAATATGAAGATACGTGGATTAATGAAGGGGCAATCCCAAGAGTTTTTTCT
>JAOZPU010000182.1:2712-5446 GCA_029932585.1 Spirochaetia bacterium
GGCATTTCATTTGTAATTTCATTCATCTGTTGTTTTAGATATTTCTGATCTTTTTTCATAGATTCCATTTGTCGGTTATTCTCAAGAACTATTTCATTTAGCTGATTAAGGTAGTTTTCCAGATAGGTCATTCTTATTTCAAGTGTATCAATTCTTTCTTCACTCATATTTATTTCTCCTGTGAACAGATCTATCTCTGATTCAATTCTTAAAGTAGAAATAAAGAATACCTTATTTTAAACTGACAGACAAGTTGAGGGAAAAGAGTTTTATTGGGGGAATTTCCTGAATTGAGCAGGAATTTAGTTATTTTCTCAATAATATTCCTTTTAGTTTGAAGTAAAAAGGTATTTTTGCCCATATATATAATCAGAGCGATTAAAAGTATATTAACTACTGGAGAAAATCATTATTGCTTGATATTCTCATATTTTAAAGTGAGGTGATGGGATTGGCTGAAGACTATATTTTGGAAAAACAATTACAGAAATATTTTGGATTTACTTCTTTTAAAAGAGGTCAAAAAGAAGTAATTACAAAAATTATGAATGGAGACTCTGCTGCAGCTATTTTCCCAACTGGAGCCGGTAAATCTATCTGTTATCAATTACCTGCAGTTTTACTTCCTAACTTAACTCTTGTTGTCTCTCCATTACTCTCCTTAATGAAAGATCAGCTGGATTTTTTATTAAAGCACAGAATATCTGCGGCCAGACTGGATTCAACTCTTGGAAGGGATGAGTACAATGAAATACTACGAAAATCGATAAATGGAGAGATAAAAATATTAATGATTTCAGTAGAACGTTTTAAAAATGAACGTTTCCGCTATAATCTTGAAAAAATGAAGATATCCCTATTAGTAATAGATGAAGCTCATTGTATTTCTGAATGGGGACATAATTTTAGGCCCGAATATTTGAAACTACCAGATTACAGAGAAGAATTTGGAATAAATCAAATTTTATTATTAACAGCTACAGCTACAGAGCAGGTAGTAGAAGATATGAGTCTTAAACTGGAAGTTCCCGGAAAAAATATTACAATTACTGGAACTTACAGAGAAAATCTTTATTTACAGGTTACTCCTGTTGATAAATTAAAAAAGAATAAATATTTACTTCAAAGAATTGAGGAATTTCCTACGGAACCAACAATTGTGTATGTAACATTACAAAAAACTTCTGAGAATATTTCAAACTTTCTATGCACTAATGGCATAAATGCACACCATTATCATGCCGGAATGAAAAATGAAGATCGGGATAACGTTCAAAATAGATTTATGGATGGAAGTTTGGATTGTGTAGTGGCTACAATTGCATTTGGTATGGGGATAGATAAAAAAGATATCCGCAGAGTTATTCATTATGACCTTCCAAAATCTATAGAAAGCTATAGCCAGGAAATTGGCAGATCCGGAAGGGATGGGCATAATTCGCTTTGTGAAGTTTTAGCCAACAAAGACAGTATTAATATCTTAGAGAATTTTATTTATGGAGATACTCCTGAGAAAAAATCAATTTATAAATTATTAAGTCAGTTAAAGAAAAATAATGGTTTTGTATGGGAAATTAAACCTTTATCACTTTCCAATGAATTAAACATTAGGTTGCTGCCCTTAAAAACATTACTTGTATATCTAGATATTGAAGGTATTATAAAACCAAAATATACTTTTTTTAGTGAGTACTCATTTAAATATAATATAAGTTCAACAAAATTAGCTAATAACTTTGAAGGCGAACGAGCAAGCTTTGTTAAAGCTGTTTTAGACAATTGCAGTACAAAAAAGACCTGGACCTATGTAGATATTCAGGGAATACAATCTAAGTATAACACTGACAGAAAGCGCATAATAACAGCACTTGAATATTTTGATGGAAAAGGATGGATCGAGCTACAGTCAAAACAGGCAATCGAAGTTTATCATATAGTAACCAAGGCATTCGATATTAAAAATATTACAGATAAAATATTTGATTTATTTAAACTTAGGGAAGTACAAGGTATCCGAAAAATCCATGAAATGATTAGTTTTTTTGAAAGTGATTCATGTATTTCTAAAAGGCTTTCTGAGTATTTTGGCGAATATCTTGAAAAAGAAAACTGTGGCCATTGTTCTTTTTGTGAATCTGGAAAAGCAATAATGGGAAATGCTGCAAAATTAACATCACTGACAAGTTTTAATTTTAATGAAATTACCGGTGAATTTGGAAAAATTATTCAAGATGATTATTCTTTATTAAATGTAACAAAATTTCTTTGTGGTATTAGAATGCCCCTATTTACTAAACTGAAAGTAAAAAAATTATCATCTTTTGGTATTTTTGAACAATATCCTTTTAGTGATGTTAAACAATGGGTTGAGAAACATACAGCTGAAGATATGAGTGTAGATTTATAATGTTTAATCCAGATGTACATCATAGACATTCAATTCGGTTGAAAGAGTATGATTATTCTAAAGCAGGATTATATTTTGTTACCATTTGTACACACAACCGAGAAAAATTATTTGGAAATATTGAAAACAATAAAATGTTATTAAATCGTGCAGGTGAAATGGTAGACAAAATCTATAATAAATTAAGGGATTATCATAATATTAAAATTCATAATTATATAATAATGCCAGACCATTTCCACGGAATAATTGAAATTCCCGCAATCCCCGTAGGGGCAGATTCCATATCTGCCCAAAACAATGATACAATCCAAAACAATGATACAA
>JAOZPU010000183.1 GCA_029932585.1 Spirochaetia bacterium
TAGAAATATAACTGTTAGAAATCTAACTAATTATTGGATGAATGTCAATTATCTAAGCTTTCCTTAATAACGGAATTTATTATAGCTTAGTTGTTTGGCTTGTATCTTATTCATTTCCTGATTTTATCCAGCATCTTGTTTAATTCCTTGATTTCGTCAACGGTAAGATTGTTCAATAATTCATCACTTTTTAATTCACAGTCAAACATTTGATCCAGAAGGTTCAATCCCTTTTCTGTTATTGAAATATCTTTCTGCCTCCGGTCCAGGGCATTTTCTTTTCGTTCTATATACCCTTTCTCTAAGAGCCGGTCAATAATCCGGCTGACATCGGAGCTTTTATCCAACATTCTTTCTTTCAGGTAATTTATCGACACCTGCTGGAGGGGTTTTGCTCCTCTGAGTATTCTTAAAATATTATACTGAGGTTCTGTAATTTTGTGTTTTTTTAAAAATTGTAAAAACTGATAGCTTATTTGTTTTACAGTATACATTAGATTAATAAGACCTTTATGATACTCATTTCTAAAACGGCCTTTTATTTCCTCTTCAATTTTCATACTTATAATTATACCTTCTAATTGATGTCTAAACACAATGCTTTGGGGTTCCAGGATTCTATAATAAAACTGCAAATATTGAAGACAGGTGATCAGACAGGCCTGGAATTCATATAAGTATGACTATTGTTATCTGTTTTGTCAAACACAGCTATGGGATAAATTCAAGATCTATGATATCCATAGAGTTCCCATGTGAGGTAAAGATTACCGGCATCTTTTTAGATACCGGTAATAGTTCAAATAATTTTTCCATTGTCTTCTTATTTCCTGGAACAACTATACAATTGTTGCAATTTCGTCAAATAATCTGCGAGGACGTCGTGGATAGAGTTCTTTTGTTGTATCATAATAGCCCAGGCCAATTGTCATAACTGCAGACTCTTCTTCTTTGAGACTAAATTCTTTATGAATACCATCAAAATCAATTCCGCTCATAGGGTGGGAATCTACTCCATATTCTTTAGCGGTAATCATTATAGCCATTGATAATAATCCTGCATTGCTTTCCGCAAATTTTAATTTACGCTCATCACTTGAACCATATAAAAAGGCAGCAGCTTCTTTTGCTCCGTTGACCATTTTTTCATCTCCCCCAACGCTTTGTAGCATTTCTGTCCACACTGGATTACTATCCGCATATCCTTCCTTATTACCAATAATAATAAGAGTTGCAGGTGCTTCCAGAACTTTGTCCTGTTGATTTGATAAATTAAATAGCTTTCTCTTACTTTCTTCGGACTTTACAACAATAATTCTCCATGGCTGCAGGTTGAATGCAGAAGGAGCCTCCAGAGCCAGGTTGATAATATCTTTTAAAAGCTGATCTTCAATTTGCTTATCCTTATTAAAAAATGTAGCTGATCGTCGTTCACTGAATAGTGTTTTTGTATCCATGTAATGTATCTCCTTGATTAGTTATATGAATAATATATGTTCAAACATATAAAGTGTCAACATATAAAAACCTTATGTTGTGAAATTCGATAGAATTATGTAAAATGGCTACATGAAAACAGTAGCAAAAATGAAACACACATCAAAAAATGAATTCTTAAACGGCATGAGGGATACCATTCCTCTACTGCTTGGAGCTTTCCCTTTTGGCCTTATCTACGGTGCTCTGGCAGTTTCCTCAGGATTATCAGCAAAGGCTGCTCTGGCTATGTCGGCATTTGTTTTTGCAGGATCAGCACAGTTTATAGCAGTGGGTCTTATTGCAGCAGGCGCTCCCATACTCATTATCATAGTCACTACGTTTGTTGTGAACCTCAGGCATCTTCTTTACAGCGCGGCTCTTCTGCCTGAGTTAAAAAAATTATCCCAAAGCTGGCGAATTGTTCTGGCTTTTTTTCTGACAGATGAAACTTTTGCTGTATCAGCAGGACGTTACAGATTGGAAGATAACTCTCCGTATAAGCACTGGTACCAGTTGGGATCTTCAATAATAATGTATCTGAACTGGCAATTCTGGTGTGCAGCAGGACTTGCACTGGGGACTCAGATTCCCAATGCTCAGGCATGGGGGATGGATGTCGCCATGATAGTAACGTTCATTGGTATGACTATTCCTTATATCAGAACAAAACCTATGGTTGTAACAGTCCTTGTGGCAGGAACAGTGTCACTTCTTACCTGGCAACTGCCATACAAACTGGGATTAATTACAGCTGCTATTCTTGGGGTACTCGCAGGAATATCAACTGAAAAAGTTATTTCGATTAAAAAATATAACATGAAGAGGGATTATGAGTAGTATCAATGAGATTATATTAATATCCGGTATGGTGGTTGTAACTTTTTCCATACGATATATTCTACTTGCTTTTTCTGATAGATTCTATCTTCCAGAGACATTCGAAAAAAAACTTAGATTTGTTCCCCCTGCTGTACTGACTGCCATTATTGTACCAGCAGTTTTGATGCCCGGAGGCAGTTGGGATATATCACTGCAAAATGCATATCTTCCTTCAGCAGTGGGTGCGATTATTGCTGGATTTATATTCCCGAAAAAAGTACTGGCAGCATCGATCTCAACAGGACTTATAGTCTTCGTTATTGTACGATTTTTCTTATAATGACTGTTCCAAGACCTGTGATTTTTTAACTGGATCCCTTAAAAGAAAGAACTGGCAGCGCAATTATTTTCGCTACAAGGGCGTGAACTATAGCGACAGGAAGAAACGGAACTATACTGAGCATTATGCCCATTTCATATAAAAAATGTGTTTTTCCTGAGGGTTTTCCTTTTAACCTACTTGAAAAGGAACTAAAGGCTATTCCCCAAATATTTCCTATCATAATAGCTCTGGTTGCTCCTAATATTATCAGCGATTTAGATAATCCATATACATCAACAACTCTTTGCCAGCTATCTTGTGACGGATTTCCTCTGGAGTCTGCATAGTGCTGAGCGAAAAGAACCGCAACAAGCTCGCTGGAAGGAACAGCTTCTGAACTACCTGCCAGTAATAGATTGATTTCCTCGTTGCTCATTCCCTCTTCAAGAGCCCATTTTGTATGGCCATAGGAACATACCGGACATCCATTGACCTCAGTAACTGCAAGCATAATTCTCTCAATAAAATCTTTTGAAATATCTTTAGTTTTACGATTTTGCTTCATTGCACCGATGGTTTTCATCCCACGGTAAAGAGCTGTATAAAACTCAGAGAGGCTGTAAATTCGTTTATAGGATTTAGGTATTTTGCCTGACTTATCCAGTGGATCCATGTATGCTGTATCTCCTTTTGTAATCTTTGAATAATATACGTTTAGACATATAAAGTGTCAACGTGAATATTTTACTCCTTTGAGTCCAAACCTCTCATAATCAATAGATATAAAATGAGGAGCATTGAGTTCTCAAATAACCTCGATTCAAAGTTGATTGTACTTTATGTCGGTTAATCTACCGCTTATAAATCTTTTTTTCTCTTTAAGGATTATCATTGTGTATATTTTATTGGAAGGAAATTATAATTGCAGGAAGTATAAGTTATGTGTTATTAGTAATATAAAAAGGTCTACTTGACTGAGGATTTTAATAATGGCTATCGACAAGGTGAGAGAACATCTAAAGAAATGGGGAAGAGAGAAGGATATACTTAAATTCGATATCTCCAGCGCAACAGTGGAACTTGCTGCCCAGGCTTTAAGCTGTGAACCTGCAAGAATTGCAAAAACACTTTCATTCAAAACTCCCAATAATGCAATTGTTGTAGTTTCTGCTGGAGATGCAAGGACAGACAACAAAAAATATAAAAATGAGTTTGGTGTGAAAGCAAGAATGATTTCCAGAGAAGATGTTTTGGATTTCATAGGACATGACATTGGCGGGGTTTGTCCTTTTGCTTTAAACAAAGGAGTTCATGTGTTTCTGGATATCTCATTAAAACGTTATGAAACTGTTTTTCCTGCATGTGGCAGTTCCAATTCTGCCATAGAACTAACTTGTGATGAATTAGCTGAATATTCCGGTTATGATAAATGGGTGGATGTTTGCAAAGATTGGCAGTAATCATTATTTAATGAACACAAGGAGAAATTTATGTCTAATATAAAATCTGTAGCTATTATTGGAGCTGGAGCCCTTGGTACTTTATATGCCCAGTATTTAAGTAAAGTTCCTGGGATTGATCTCTTTTTTGGAGTTGGAAGGGATCGTTATGACAGAATGAAGGAATGTAATTTTGTTATAAATGAAGTTAGTCACAATTTTAATTTCAGGAATCTTCAGGCTGATAGCTCAGCCAATTGTGTTGCTGATTTGGTAATAGTTGCTGTCAAAAATCATCATCTTGAATCTATTCTTCCTCTTCTTGGAGTTTGTGTTGGTAAAAATACTATAGTAATGTCTGTCCTTAATGGAATATATAGTGAAACTTTTCTGGAGGAACATTTTCCTGATGCGGTTATACTCTATAGTGTTCCCCTTGGGATGGATGCTGTAAAAGAAAAACTTAATTTGACTTTTTCAACATCCGGCAAACTGCTTTTAGGCTCAAAGAATAATAATCCCGAGGAAATAGAGCTTAAAAAATTAGGAAATCTTCTGGATTCAGCAGATCTTAAATATGAAATACCTGAAGATATTCATCGTTCAATCTGGTGGAAGTGGATGATAAATATTGGGGTAAACCAGGCATCTGCTGTGACAGGAGCTTCTTATTATTATTTCCAGAAGGACAAAAATGCTCAGATACTTATGGAAAAAGCAATGAGAGAAACAATACTTGTAGCAAAAGCAGCTGGGGTTGATCTTCGAGATAAGGATATTGATGATTTTTATACTGTATTAAATACTCTGGGACCCAAGGGGAAAACTTCTATGCTCCAGGATATTGAGAATAAACGGAAAACAGAAGTAGATGCTTTCGCTGGAAAACTAATAGAACTTGCTGATAGTTTGGGAGTTGATGTCCCCATAAATAAGCTTCTGTTAAAAATTATAAAGGTTAAAGAAAGTGTTTTTTCTGATTATAGGTGTGAAATAATAAAATGAGCAAAGATAAAAAACAAGGTGTGGTTAAGCCGCACGGAACTATCCAGTCGGTTAATCGTGCTTTAACTATTTTGGAGTCATTTACTATTCAAAGACCCGAGATCGGGGTTTCGGACCTTGCCCGAAGTCTTGATTTAAATAAAAGTACTGTATTTGGCTTAATTACAACTCTTGAAAAATGTGGATATCTTGAAAAGAATAAGCAAAACGATAAGTATCATCTTGGCATCAGGGTTATCGAGTTGGGCGAGAGCCGTCTTACCGGGATTGGGTTTCAGAAAACAACATAGTACATTTTATTATAGATGCGGTTGAACTGATTGATTTACAAGAGTTTAA
>JAOZPU010000184.1 GCA_029932585.1 Spirochaetia bacterium
AAGATACCCTAAAATCTCAAATTGACAAGGCTGAGGCAGAAGCACTTGCCCTACTGCAGGGATTTATTTCTGTTGCCAGTGAACCGGAAGGAGCAGAAATCTCCTTAAATGGAGTCCTTTTAGGAATGTCTCCACTAACTACAAATGGAATTAAAGAAGGCACTTATTCCTTGAAAATTGAAAAAAATGATTATATAACAGTAACAAAAAGTATTCTTATTGCTGCAGGCCAAACAATTGAAATTACTGAAAAACTTATCGAAATTCCGGGAAGTATATCTGTAGATTCAGATCCTTCCGGAAGCACTGTATTTCTAAATAGTGTGAAAATAGGAATTACTCCCCTGAATATTCCAGAGATAAAAACTGGTGAATATGAAATTACTATTAAAAAAGATAAGTATATAGATATAATATCTACTGTTTTAATAGAACCAGGAAAACTTGAAACTATAGATATTAATCTTAAATCATCATTTGGAACTCTTTCAATAGTAGATCTTGTTGATGGGGCAATTGTCAATCTAAATGGCAGTAGGGTATACCCTATCTCTAAATCCGGTACTAATACAAAAGTTCTTAAAGATATTCCAATTGGGTTTTATGAACTTTCTATTCAAAAGAATGGATTTAAAACAATCTCCTCATCTATAGAAATTATTTCAGACCAGAATACAACTATCAATGGTAAATTGGTTCAGAATACTCCTTATAACAATACAAGATTCAAGAAAAAACTACATCTTGATGGAAATGGTGACTATGGTGAGATACGGTATTCATCTAATCTAAATTTAAGATCAAAAATTTCCATTGAAGCATGGGTATATATGGATGATCTTTCAATTAATTCTGATGGTGAGGGAACGTGGGGTTATAGAGATTCCCGGCCCATTATTAGTCAAAGCCATAACGGGAGCACTGCAGGGAACTATACTTTCGGTATTACACCTAGCGAACTTTATTTCGCTTTTGAAACTATAGACAGCAGATACACAGGATCTTTCAAATTTGAAGAAAAAAGATGGTATAATATCGCTGTAACCCATGACTTTGGAGATGGATCAAGTACTAAGCTCTATGTAGATGGAAAAATTATTAGAGGTAAGTGGGTGGATGATTCGGGAGAGAGGATATCCGGTGATACTCTACCAGAAAGAAACACTCGTGGTTCTTATTATATTGGATCGTATAATCCTAAAATCCATAAAATATTCTTTAGTGGATATATTGATGAATTACGAGTCTGGGATAGTATACGGGAGAAGGGAGATATAAATCTGGCATTATCAGAAGAGCTCTATCTACCAAAAGAAAATCTTGTACTCTACTACAAATTTAATAATCTGGAAAATATGACATTAATAAATCATGCAGGAAATAACAATCTCAAGCTAAAAGGGGATGCTACAATATTAAACTAATATAAATTTTATTTAATCTACTCCCACTCCACAACAACCTCAATAGGCTTCTCCAAAGTAACAATATCCAATAAAGGAATTCTTATTATAGCATTTGATCCTATTTCAGAACTGGTACAACCATCACAATTAATAATCTTCCCATCAATTTTAAGATTTATTAGAACCTCGGAAGATTTAACAATAGATCTTATTTTCCAGGAAGATTCATACTCTTCAAAAAGGAATTCCATTAGATCCAGATATTCTGCATCAGTATAGGGATTATCCTGGGGACCAAAGGTATCCAAAATTTCAGAATTATTCATTCCAAGCAAAGAAAGTGCTGAGCTGAAGTTATCTTTCGAAAGAAATAAACTTAGCTTTTTTATATTTTTCCCATCTACCCGAGAGGTAGAAAAAGTAAGAATATCCGGGACCTGCTGCTCTTCAGAAGAACCAAATATATTACCAGGATCCTGGAAAATCAGATCCATATAGAGTTTATCTGCTGATTCTGAGTTTATCTCTGTTAAAGCAACTGAATCCAGATCAGAAATTGAATATATTATTTTGTCTGGATCAAAAAGTCTTATATCATCACTATTAGAACCTGAAAATCCTCCAAGAAGATCTCTGGAATAACTAATAAGCATTTCATCCAGGCTTACTTCTATAGATACAGAGCCTTCTCCTGTATTGGAAATATATACATCATGCCTGGAAGAGCAGGCATTTAGAGAAATAATTAAAAGAGCCGTAGTTATCAGAACTATATATCTATTCATGAAAGATACATTACCACTTTATACAAATAATATCCATATTAGACTATTTACAGCCACTATTAAATAAACTACATTTAATAATGAGCTATTTCAAAAGATACTTAAAAGCCCCTCACTTTGAAGATAAAGATAAATCACGTAAGTCTCATTTCCTTAATTCAATATTACTAATTAGCATACCAATTTCAATACTCATGACCATTCTTTCAATTGTAGCAAACTGGGAAGAAGGAATAGGAGCTTCTATTATAGGATTTGTTTTAATTATACTATCCTACACACTTATCCGATTAAAAAAACTTACAGTATCGTCTCTTATTTTTTTGTTTACCATACTAGTTGTATCTTTAATTTCAGCATATTTTGGTAGTGGTATTTTTGACTCAACTTTATTTTTAATACCAATTCTAATAATTGCAGCAGGATTATTACTGAAACAGCGATTATTCATACTTTTTTCAGTTATTTCACTTTTCATAACTATCATTGTTATGATACTTTCCTGGAAAAATATTCACTCTTTACCATCAAATGATGATTTTATTGGTGTAGTAATTATTGTAAGTATTTTTTTTATTCTTACTTTAATTTCTACCGGGATTCTTATTAAATACCTAAGAGATTCTACAAATGAATCTAAAATGAATGAAGAAAGATTTAGATCTATTACAGAAAAATTGAATTTGGGTATTTTTTCATATACGCCAGATGGCAAACTTAATTATGCAAATGATTATTTGTGTGAAAAACTAGGTTATTCAAGAGAAGAGATTCTTACTAAAAATTTTATAGAATTTATCCATCCTGATCACAGGCAAATGATCATTGAAAGAGCTAAAGCCAGACTGGGAGGTAAAGAAGTTGTTGAAAATTATGAGATAAAATCAATCTTTAAAGATGGCTCTATTCATTGGCTGGATCTTTCGGCAAGTATGGTAAGTGTTGATGACAAGGTTCTGGTACTTGGAGGAATTTTTGATATTACAAATAAAAAAGAACTCGAAAAACAGGTATTTGAAGAAAAGGAGCAATTGGAAAAAGCACAAAAACTTGAATCGCTGGGAGTCCTGGCCGGAGGAATTGCTCATGATTTTAATAATCTTTTAACAGGTATCATGGGTAATATCAGTCTCATAAATCTTTATATGGAAAAGAAAGATGATGCTAAAATTGAAAAAAGCTTAAAAAATATTCAACAGGTTGTAAAAAGAGCCAGTGATTTAACAAATCAACTTTTAACATTTTCGAAAGGGGGATCACCTATATTAAAAGTGGCTTCTCTTGAAAATATTATCAGAGAAAATACTAGTTTTGTTTTAAGCGGTTCCAACGTTGACTATAATATTGAAATTGCAAACAATTTATGGGATGTTAATATTGATACAGGCCAAATATCCCAGGTAGTTCAAAATCTGATTATCAATTCAGATCAAGCTATGCAGGAAGGAGGGAACATCGAAATAAGGCTGGAAAATACTAATGGGAAAGACATTCCAAATATACCAGGAACAGAAATCCCTCCTGGAGAGTATGTCCAAATAGAAATAAAAGATACCGGTAAAGGGATTCCAAAAGAAATTATAAATAAAATATTCGACCCTTATTTTACAACAAAACAAACAGGAAATGGCCTGGGCCTTGCTACAGTATATTCAATTATTGATAAGCATAATGGTTATATTGATCTAAAATCAACAGAGAATGAAGGAACTGTTTTTACACTTTATCTCCCAAAAGCAATTATAAAAAATCCGAAAAAAGAATCCACTTCTCAGGAATTAGTAATAGAAACAAACTCAAATTTTAGTAAATCAAAAAGAATATTAATAATGGACGATGAACTATTAGTACAAAAAGTAGCAGAGGAAATGTTTAAAGGTTTAAACTTCAAAGTTGATCTTACAAAAAATGGGGAAGAAGCATTAGAGAAATTTAAGGAAAGTATTATAAATGGCAAACAATATGATATTGTACTTCTTGACCTGACAATCCCAGGAGGGATGGGAGGGGAAAAAACAATTTCAAAAATTTTAGAACTGGATCCTGAAGTTTATGCAATTGCCACAAGTGGATATTCCAGTGATCCAGTTATGGCAAATTATAAACAATATGGTTTTAAGGAAATATTAAAAAAACCATACAGTATTGAGGAAGTCAAAAAATTAGTTGGTAATTTTCTAACCCCATAGAGGTGATGGATAAATTCCCTGATCAATTAGATTCTTGAATGCCTTTTTTACAATAGGGCTATCTTCTTTATAGGTCATCCCAAACCATGAAGATTCTGTTGGGATAACTTCTACTGTTGCCTCATTTTTATTGATTAAAGTGTCCAGAAGAATTGGAAGATAAATTTCTGTTTTTGCAAGGTTTTCCTTGTCGGCTAAAAACTCTTTTAATCCCTCTCTAATTTTATCAAAGAATGCAGGGCCAAGACAGAAAAAATTCATAGAGGTAGGTTCTGCCCCTGTCATAATCTCTGAACTATCAGATTTAAGACGTTTTGCAACTATTTTACCATCTATAATCTCAATTTTTTCGTACTCAACTATACTGGTAAGAAGGTTTTTTGAATCTGCCTGACAAACACCTCTGGAAACATAACCATGTTCAGAAAGAGTTTTTCGCAAGGTATATCCAGCCATAGCATAATCAGTACTATCAGTCCCCATATTCTGAAGAAATGGCATTACATCAGAAAAAACAGCTGAACCATAATAATCATCCGCATTTATGACAACAAAAGGTCCATCTATTACACTTGCTGTGCAAAGAACTGCATGAGCGGTGCCCCAGGGTTTTGTTCGGTTTAAGGGCACATCAAAAGGGAGCTCAGAATCCAGCTCCTGAAAAACATACTCAACATCAATAGAGGAAGGAATACGATCAAAAACAGCTTCCTTAAAGTCCTTTTCCAGATCTTTTCGTATTATAAAGACAATTTTTCCAAACCCTGCTCTTACTGCATCAAAAACAGAATAATCAAGAATAACTTCCCCATGTTCTCCAACGGGTTCAATCTGCTTAATTCCACCATATCTACTGCCCATTCCTGCTGCCATAATAACTAAAGCTGGTTTTTTCATATCTTCCTCCAAAACGACCTTAACATTAATAATTATTCATGGGAAGCTCAGAAAAATCTGATATTTACCACATTAAATATATACTTTATACTTAAAGAAAGGAGTCTTTT
>JAOZPU010000185.1 GCA_029932585.1 Spirochaetia bacterium
GTGGAAACGATCCAGCAGTTAAAAGCAACTGAACAGCAATTGAGAGCGAATAATCAGCAGCTCCAGGCAACCGAACAGCAACTACGGGCTTTAAATCAGCAGCTCGAATCCAGTAACAAAGAACTTATAAACAGTGAAAATAAATTAAAAACCGCTGAATCAATAGCAAATATGGGTTTTCTTGAATGGAACTTTAAATCGGGGAACATTATTGTTTCCGACTCTTTGAGAACACTTTTCGGGTTTACAAAGGATGAACCTATTACCAGTGAACTACTTTACACAAAAGTATATCCAAAAGATATCAGCCTTGTACAAAGGAATTTAGAACGGACACTGGAAGAAAAGAAGTACCCTCCTGTTGATTACAGAATTAATAAACAACACGGGGAGATCGGGTGGATTTCAACCAAAGCTGAAGTAATCTGTGATCAGAATGGAGAAATTGTTTCCATATTGGCTGTCTATGTTGATATAACCAACCGCAAGAGAATGGAGGAATCCTTAAAACAAAGTGAAGACCGCCTGTCCAAAACATTGATGGCGGCTAATGACGGAATGTGGGACTGGAATCTGAAAACCAATGAGGTATATTTTGACCCACGGTATTATTCAATGGCAGGGTACCAGGTTGATGAGTTCCCCCATAGATTAGAAGAATTTCAAAAACGCATTCACCCGGATGATGTTGATTATGTAATGGGCCAAGCGGGGAAACATCTGGCTGGGGAAACAGAGCGGTTTATTGTTGAGTTTAGGTTTAAAAAGAAAAATAATGACTGGTTGTGGATATTGGGCAGGGGGATAATCGTTGAAAGAGAACCTTCCGGTGAACCCCTGCGGTTTATTGGAACCCATACCGATATAACACAGAGGAAATTGGCAGAGATTGAACTGAATAAGCTTTCCACTGCTGTGGCACAGAGTCCGCTGATTATTGCGATCACAGACAAAAAGGGAGTGCTGCAATATGTAAATGCACGGTTCACAGAAATTACCGGATATGCTGCAGATGAGGTAATAGGGAAAAATCCGCGGATACTACAGTCCGGTGAGCATTCGCTTCAAATGTACAAGGAACTTTGGAAAACTGTGGCATCCGGAGAAGTCTGGCAGGGAGAATTATGTAATAAAAAGAAAAATGGCCAACTCTACTGGGAATCCGCTTCGATTGCGCCTGTTTTTGATTCCCGGAACAAAATAACGAACTATATTAAAATTTCAGAGGATATTACCGAGAAAAAGAGAGCTGTGGCCGAACTTCAAAAGGTTGAAAAGTTAAAAAGCATCGGAACTCTGGCAGGAGGCATTGCTCACGATTTTAATAATCTGCTTACCGGTATTTACGGATATTTAACTCTGGCTCAAACAGAATTGGATAAAAATCATCCGGCAAATCAGTATCTTTCTAAAGCTGTGAACTCAATGGACAGGGCGACAAAACTGACAAATCAGCTTCTTACTTTTTCCAAAGGGGGAGAACTTGTAAAAAAAGTAACTGATCTCGCCGTCCTTATTGAAGAAACGGTACAATTCGATTTGTCGGGAAGTACTGTCAAACCCTATTTTACTTTTGAACAAAACCAACTTTATTCAGAAATTGATTCAAGCCAAATTCAACAGGTTTTTTCTAATTTAACAATAAATGCTGCACAGGCATCTTCTAAGGGTGGACATATTTATATATCAGGCTCAAACTACTTTGTTAGCCAGAAAGAAATTCCTGATTTAGAATCCGGAGATTACGTAAAAATAATATTTAGAGATGAAGGTACAGGCATTGTTCCTGAAAATCTGAATCGGATTTTTGACCCCTTTTTTACAACCAAAGAGAATGGCAGCGGTCTTGGTTTGTCAACAACCTATTCAATAATTAAAAAACACCGGGGATATTTAGAGGTAAACTCTGTTGTAGGAGAGGGTACAGAATTTACCATTTACTTACCTGCATCCAAAGAGAAAAACCCCTCGAATACGGAAAAATCCAAAATCTATATGAATAAAAATTTTTCTGAAGTTAAAGTTCTTATTATGGATGACGAAAAAATCATTAGGGAAATGGCAACGGAGATGCTTGGTTTCTTTGAGATTAAAGCGGAGACAGCTCCCGACGGGGAAGAAGCTTTAAGGAAATACAAAGACGCACTTAGCAAGAAAGTTCCGTTTGATATAATAATTCTGGATTTAACAATTAAAGGCGGTATGGGTGGAAAGGAAACAGTAAAGGAAATACTTAAAATTAACCCGGAGGAAAAAGTAATTGTCTCAAGTGGGTATGCAAAAAGTGTTGAACTTAACAACTTTTCATCTTTAGGATTTATAGCAAAAATTGATAAGCCATATACACTGCAAAAATTGGAAGGAGTTATTTTTAAGGTTTTAAATAACGATATAAATGCATAATTCTACTCCTGTTTATTAATAAATTGTTTAATTTTCGCTTTTATCTCATCCCTTATAACAATAGTCTGTTTTAGTTTATCCCCGGAATCTCCTCCTAAAGCGGAAGGATCCTTAAAACCCCAGTGGAACCGCTTTCCCTGGCCTGGAAAATACGGGCAGCGCTCTGCAGCTGTTTCGTCACATACAGTAACAACAAAGTCGAAGGCAATATGCCCATCAATAAACTCATTTACAGAATTGGTTTTATTCCCGGATATATCAATATTTTCCAGTTTCATAGCTTCCACAACAATGGGATTAAGATTTCCGGGTTCAAGACCGGCGCTGTACACTTCAAACCTGTCCCCTGCAAAATGTTTTAAGTAGGCCTCGGCCATTTGGCTTCTTGCAGAGTTATGTATACAGATAAAAATTATTTTTTGTTTTGTCATGTTTATGCCTCCTTTGGTTCCGGGAACCAATGTTTTGTTTTGTTTGCTATTTTTACTAATGTTAACATAACAGGAACTTCTACAAGAACCCCTACAATTGTTGCCAGTGCAACCGGAGATCTTGGTCCAAAAAGTGAAATTGCTACAGCTACAGATAGTTCAAAAAAGTTGGATGCTCCAATCATTCCTGCAGGAGCGGCAATATCATGCTGAATTTTAAGTTTTTTACTGGTAAAATATGCTATAAAGAAAATAAGAAAGGTCTGTATTGTTAAAGGAACTGCAATTAAGAGAATATGTAGGGTGTTATTAATTATTACATCACCCTGATATGAAAAAATAATTATTAGAGTTAAAAGCAGGCCTGCAATTGTTGTATTGCTGAATTTTTTTATAAAGGTATTGTTAAAATAATCGAGTCCCTTACTGTTTATAACATGAGTTCTGGTTAGTATTCCTGCTGTAAGGGGTATAACCACAAATAAGAGGACAGATAAAAGAAGAGTTGCCCAGGGTATTGCAATTCCACTGATACCAAGAAGGAATGCAACAATAGGTGTAAATGCAACTAATATAATCAGATCATTCGTAGCTACCTGCACTACTGTATACGCAGCATTACCTCTGGTAAGGTGGCTCCAGACGAAAACCATTGCAGTACAGGGTGCAGCTCCCAGGAGTATAGCTCCTGCCAGATAATCCTTTGCAAGGTCAGGCGGTATCAGGGTTTTAAAAATAACAAAAAAGAAAAGCCAGGCGATACCGTACATTGTAAAAGGTTTTATAAACCAGTTAGTTATCCATGTTACAAATAATCCCTTAGGATTTTTTCGGACATTTTTTACACTCTTAAAATCAACCTTCATCATCATCGGGTAGATCATAAGCCATATTAGTATAGCAATTGGAATCGAGACCCTTGCATATTCAAATTTACTAAGAAAATTAGGTATACCAGGTAGAAAAACACCAATGGCAACCCCTATACCCATGCATAGGATAACCCATACTGTTAGATAGCGTTCAAAAAAACTTATTGAAGCATCTTTATTCTTCATTATACTTCTCCTTTTATATTACAATGATCTGCATCTAATTTCCCTTTAACCCAATCCTCAAGTTTTAATTTTAAATTGGCCCATTCTTTACTTTTTGTAGTTTTACTAAACAGATCCAGAAACTTTCTCTCACTTACCGGAAGATCTTTATCTATAGAGTAATAAATCCAAACATTTTTTCGTTTATCAGTCAAAATTCCTGAATTAAGAAGGTACCTAAGATGTCGTGAAGCTTTTGACTGGGATAAATCCAGTACATGTTCTATATCACACACACAAAGTTCTTTTTCCCACATAAGTAATGCAATAATCTGTAACCTGGTTGTGTCTGACAGGGCTTTAAAAAACTGAGCAGGATCCTTCATTTATTCTCTCTTTTTATTAATATAACTGTATAAACGAGTATGCAATTATTATAAAAGTGAGGCAAGTGGCTTATATAAGAGAAAAAATAATTTTAGGTTAAAAATAGTGAGAACATTTCGTATTTTTTGTATATTGAATTACAGAAAAAACATTGATTATAGAAATTAAATTATTTATATTAGTAAATTTGTAATAATCGAGGTACTTATGAGAGAAACTGATTTGGAGGGAGAATGAAAAAAATTGTTATTATTTATTCTATATTTATTATTCTTGTTCTTTATTTACTTGAGCAAATATTATTGACACCATATATCATAAAAACAATTATAAAAATTCCCATTTTTACCCTGTTTCCATATATTATCCAGCACTATTTTATTAAAGAAAAATTCTTGGTTAAAATAAAAAAATCTGAACGAGGTTCCGTCTTATTATGGGCAGTTTTTGTTTTTATAATTATTCTTTTAATTGCATTTGCAGTTAAATCATCTATTAATACAGATGCCATAAGTCAGGATTTTACAGATCGAATGATGTTAAACCGAAAGAGTATGATAATAGCAGCTTTGTATACAATTTTTTTTAATTCATTAATTGAAGAATATTTCTTTAGAGGGTTTATATTTAAAAACTTACTAAAAAGCAATTTGCTGGTTTCTGCATATATAATTTCTTCTTCTGCATTTGCCATATATCATGTAAGTATATTTAAAGCATGGTTTTCCCCTGGCTTAATGTTATTAATGCTGATGGGATTATTTATTGGAGGATTGATATTTGCTTATTTTGCAAAGAAGGAAGAAAGTATACTGGCTCCATGGATTATACATATAAGTGCAGATCTGGCACTTATTCTTTTTGGTGTCTTTGGATTGGGAATTTTGGGTTAATTTTAATAACCCCTGTTACTTTTATAGTTATAATCCATTTATAACTTTTATGGAGGAATGATTATGAAGAACGTTGGAAAGCCTGATAAAGTAATTAGGTATATCGTAGGGGTTGTACTTATTGTTGTAGGAATTAG
>JAOZPU010000186.1 GCA_029932585.1 Spirochaetia bacterium
AGGATTATCTTCATTCCAAAACCAATGGTTATCGAACCAGACTTTCTTTTTTATAGTTGTACCAAACCAGAACCAATCAATTCCATCATACATAAATAACCCATGACCAGAAGCAATCCAAATTTCTTCATTATTGATATTACGTGAAGTTATATCAAAAATTCTTCCACTTTGTAGATTACCTGTAAATGGAGTTTTCGACCAATTGGCTCCATTTGTAATTGGATCTGTTGTATCATTCCATATTCTTAGACCAGAAATCCAACCACCAAAATATATTTTTTCTTCACCAATAAATATATAATTTGGATCCATATCATTAGGATCTAGTGGTTCAAATAACTCGAAACTGGTTATATAGTCGAAATTATTATCAAGAATGCTTATATAAGCAGAACTGCCACCATAAGAGCAAACCCAAGTTCTATTTTGCTCATCAACAGTTAAAAAGCTAATAGTGTTGTTGCCAATACCATTAGCTACCGTAACATAATCCCACACATTATTTACGTCATCAAATACACTAATTCCACCTTGCCAATTTTGTGAAGAATTACTACTCCAAGCACCAAACCATTTTCTATTATCTTCATCAACACAAATGGAATAAATGTTATTGCTCCTTAAATCCGTTTTTTCAGCTTTGTAATTTTGCCATATATTTCCATCAAAAGAAGATACTCCTTTTGTACCCTTAGAAGTTGCTGAACTTCCTTTATGACCATCTGTAATCCAAAGTTTATCTTGTTTATCAAAAACCATATCTTTTATTGTATTGGAAAGCAGACTGTTCGTTTTCTTTGGGAGTGACCAATCTAAGCCATCATAAAACAAAAATCCTTCCCCCCATGTAAAAGCTACTAACGTTCCTTCTACTTCTTTGAATCCCATAATTTGAGTATTACTTAAATTCATATCATCAGCATACCATAATTCTTGAATTTGTCCGTTCGAAAATTTGAAAGCAGCAATATCTGTCGAATCCACAACAATCATTTTTTCTTCATCCCAATATCCAACACCAGCAATAATTTGCTGTGCACTATTAATATAAACTGGGTATATAGAGGAGATATGATTTCCAACAATATCGTCATATACTATCCATTCAAAAGGGGGGAAACTGGACACAACAAGCCCTCCTCTAGTCCCGATCGCTACATAATTATTCATTACTGAAATATCGTTAATTATACTACTGGGGAATATAGAATTATTTACATTGAAATGTCTCCAATTACTTTCTACATTCATAGAATCTATATGAACAATATCTATACCGTTCTCACTTCCACAAAAAATATATCCATTATCAGATATTTGTAAACTAGTAATGTTATTCGCAGAAAGTCCATTCCCTGTATCATAGTTATTCAAAAGAAGTGGAAACGGAAAATCAGGATCATCTTTGAAACAGCTTACTCCTAATTTTGTAGCAACGAAAATGAGAGAATCATTGTGAACTATTTTATTAACTATATTCGATTGGAGTCCTAGTGTTTCGGTGAGAGGAGTTAGAAAAACATTATTTCTAATCCTATTAATACCATTATTAGCAGTTCCAACCAATATTTGATTTGAGTTTTCTAAATAATCAAGTACCCGGATATCATTGCTACCCAATCCATTTATAGTGGTTAGAGTTTCTCCAAACGAATTATTATTAAGATTGTAATTTAGCAATCCTCCCCAAGAAGCTATATTCAATTCATTTCCGGTTTCGATAATATCAAAAATGTGAGTAGTATTAGTATAAACTTTCCAGTTTTTGAGTGCGAATAAACCTGCCGTAATCATGACCATAATGATAATTATTTTTTTTTTCATTTTTTAAATTCCTTTTTGAAAATATTATAGATAACAATAATAAAGATAAATAATAGAAATAATAAGATCGAGAGTAATATTCTTTTAGATGAAAATGAAAAACCAAAAGCAATGAGACCAAATAAAAAAGTTAAAAAATAACATATAAATGCAATATTCTTTTGTGACAAACCGATTTCATGGAGCTTGTGATGGATATGTCCTTTATCGGCTTGAAAAATGTTTTCCTTTTTGTTTACTCGTCGTAATATTGCAAATGCTGTATCCATAATTGGAATAGTCAATGCAATAATTGGAACGAGAAGTGTCATAGATGTTATACCTTTGAATTCTGCTTTCCCAATTATTGAGATTGCAGCAATATTGAACCCTAGGAAAAGACTACCTGTATCACCCATAAATATTCTGGCCGGATAGAAATTATATTTTAAGAAAGCTGAATTAGCTCCAATTAAAGCTACTGAAGAAAAAATTATAATTGGATTAGATTTTAATAAACCAACAGCTAATAATACAACTGCTACAATTAAAGCTATTCCTGAAGCTAATCCATCCATACCGTCAATCAGATTAAAAGCATTAACAACAAGTAAAAACCACAATATTGTTACTGGATAAGAAAAATATCCCAATATTATTGTTCTGCCAAATGGATTAGTTAACAATTGAATACTAAATCCTGAAAAATATATAATCGTAATTATTGCTATTTGGAAAATTAATTTGTATTTAGCTCTTAATTTAATTTTATCATCAAGAAAACCTAATATTAACATCAATAAACTACCTAATGATAAATATATTATTTGATAACCTAATTTGGGAAAGATAAAATATACTCCAAGCTGTAGAAGAATTATAGGAATGCCAAATGACAAACCACCTGCTATTGGTGTGGGAACGCTATGAATTCCACGTATGTCTGGATGAGAAATTAATTTCTGTTTTATGGAAAATCTTATATTAATTGGTACTAAAATATAAGTAATAATTAAAGAAAATAAGAAAAATATTAGATATGTCATTTTAATCGGAAGTTCCTATCAATTTTTGTACCAATGATTTATACGCATCAAGCACAATTCTTTCATCAAAATTTCTAACAACTTTTTCTCTACTTTTCAAACCCATTTTCTTCAACTCTTCTTCTTTTAGATTCAACATTTTAATCATTTTTTTTGAAAGATCATCAATATTTCTTGACTGGCAAATAAACCCATTTACACCATCTTCCACAACTTCCCTGCAACCAGTATGATCTGTAGTGATCAAAGGTTTACCCATACTTGCAGCTTCCAAAAGTGATTTTGGAATACCTTCTCCATAATACGAAGGTAAAACCACACAATCGGAATTCAAAATAAATCCTCTAACATCATTTGTAAAGCCTAAATATTCGATTACACCATTTTCATGCCATTTGTTTATTTCACTTTTTTTTATAGCAATTGGATTTTTTGAATCTATAAATCCCAACAGTTGAAATTTTGCTTCATATTTTTCCAACACCTCTTTAGCTGATTCTACAAATTCATAAATCCCTTTCTCCTTTAACAGTCTTCCTAAAAGTAGAAATGTAAATTTTTCATTCTTTTTTGTAGTTTCTGGTGTGAACCTGTCAAGATCAACACCCGAGCCAGGAAGGAGTTTAAAGTTTTTAAATTTTTGATTTATAATAAATAACTTTAAATCTTCATTATTTTGGAAAAAAATAAAATCAGCATTATGAACTGCATATCTATAAAATTTTCTAATGAAAAATGAAGTAATTTTCTTTTTCCGAAATGTTGTTCCTAGACCAGCAATATTTACTACAGATTTAATTCTCAATTTACTAGCGGTTAAAACTCCATAGATATTGGATTTTATTGTATAGCTTAATATCAGATCTGGTTTTAGTTTGTTTAATAATTCATAAATCTTTATGAATGTAAGTGCATCTTGAAAAGGATTAAGACTATGGTTATTCATACTTATGTGATGATATTCATAAGGAATCATTTCTGAGTAATCATCTTGTGGAGCAATTACTATGATTTTATAATCCAATTTTGAAAGTTCTTTCATCAGATTCATTCTGAAGTTATAAATATACCAGCTTGTATTTGCAAAAAGTACAATTTTTTTCATGAAATTATCTCAGCTAATTGCTTTGTTAGATTCTTTCTTGAATATTGATTAACAAATTCTTCGTCTCTTTGAATATCATGCAATTTATTACATTTTTTTAAATCTAATATTTTTCTAATAATTTTATTCCCATCCTTAACATTACCTGCTTCCACAATAAATCCCAAATTTCCTCTCTTAATGAATTCTGCTAAATCTCCCTTTAGTGAACAAAATGCTAGTATAGGCTTTTTGTGAAGGAGATAATCAAATAATTTTGTGGTTAATATACTTTCATATTTTTCTCCCTGAGGCAAAAAAATCAGTAAAACATCCGCAGAATCAAGATATTTGTATAATTTATTTTTAACCATACGCGGTAGAATTTCTATTTCCACATTTTGTAATTTTCGTTCTTCAAATCTTTGCTTCAAATTCCAAAACTGATTTCGAAAATTTCCTATAAATTGTAATTTTATTTTCTCGTTTATATTATCAGGAATTGCATTAAAAATATCTTCAGGTGATAAATTTTTATAAAAATTACCTGCAAATGTAAAGGTGATTTCCGTATTATCAATTCGATTTCCGTATTCAGCATTCTCAATATCAAAACCATTTGTGACTACTTCCATTTTATTATCCAAAAATGGATATTTCTCAATATAATGTTTTTTAAGCCCTGGTGTCACCACAATCACCTTATCAGCAAATTTCAAAATCTTTTTTTCCCAATAACTACTTAGGATTTTATTATAAAAAGTTATCTCTTTGAATGGATGATCCACCCAAAGATCACGAATATCCACAACTAGAGGTTTTTGGAATTTTTTTGCTAGCTTATAAGAGGTGATTACATGATTATAAATTCCACCTGTAGTACAATAAATTACATCGATTTTTTTATTTATTACTATCTCTTTCCCTTTTCTGTAGCAGAATGGCATCCACCCTGCTTTTTCATCAATTACAAAGAGTTTTTTTATTTTGTTAGTAAATCCTTCTTTACTTCGATGAATTTCTTGCACTTTTTCTTTTGTAAAATAATTTAGAAATCGAATTGGGTCTAACGACTCCGTACGATAAATTTGATTTTTGTTAATTCCTTCATATTGTTGCCAATCTTTCTGATAGTAACCCAATTCTTTCACAGTCAAAATGATAGGATTCCAACCAAATTCAGGTAAATATTTTGCAAATTTCCCAATTCTCACAGCTGAAGGAATATTATAAGGCGGTGCAAAATAAGAAATCATTAATATGTTTCCCATTAATCGGTTAACCTATCTTCAGCATAGTTGAGAAATTCCTGTGTTTGACTCTCTCTGCTGA
>JAOZPU010000187.1 GCA_029932585.1 Spirochaetia bacterium
ATTGGGAAAAACATTTAATATTCTTCGTATTTTTCTGTATTTTGACTGATCCAGCAGTTTTTCAGCATAAACAAGAAATATATCTCTGGCCTCTTTAGTGTTACCTAATCTTATTAGATTAAAAATTGCCTTCTCATAATCTTCAGTTTCTTTGTAGAATTCAGCTCCTATAGTGAGTATATCTGAAATTTCATCGGAATTTAAATTATTTGAATAATTAAGAATTACGTTTTTAAAAAGAGGATGAAATTTGCTGTAGTATTTTTTTCTGTCTATAATACTAATAAAATGCCCGTTAGATTCTAATTTACTTAAAAGGTTTTGTCCGTTTTCACCAAGAATTTTTTCAATAAGCTGCGGTGTCAGAAGATCAAAGAAACTGAGTTTAAGAAGCTGATTTTTAGTACTATCAGATAAACTGGAAATAATCTGTTCTTCAAAAAATTCTCTGCATTCGTAAAGACATGATCTTTCTACCAGATCTTCAATAATTTCATGCTGTTCCTGTTTGCCTTCTGTACAGCTAAGTTTTTCAAAAAGGAAAATATAGCCTGTTATCCAGCCATCTATAATATTACAGATCTCATTTGTTTTATTAGAATCAATTTCCAGCTTATATATATCTGAAATCAGGCGTTGTACATCTTCCTCTGAAAATGAAAGATCTTTATCAAACAGTTCGAATAGTTCCTTCTGACTGCGTATGTTTGATAGTAAAAGTTTGGGGTATTCTCTGGACAATATAACCAAATGAATTTGAGTTGGAATATTATCTATAAGCTGATTTATTATACTGCAAGCTTCTTTTGATTGATTTATATTCTGAAAATCATCTAAAATTAGATAAATTGGGTTTGGATTAATTGTGTTGAATCTATTTATAAGTTTTGGAATTGTTAGTTCCATTTTTCCCAAGTTACTAATATCCGTTTCACCCGGAATTATAGTGCATGCTGCAGAGTATAGTTTTTTAAGTAGTAGATTTGGATTAGATTCTATTTTATCTAATCGAATCCAGCTGCTTTTTTTATCAGTTTTACGAATGAAATCTGCAATTATGGTAGATTTACCCTGACCTGCTTTTGCATGAACCAGAATAAGCTTTCGGCTTGAATGTTTTTCCAGTAAACTCGTAAGCTTTTCTCTGTTAAGTACGTTGTGGAGCTTTGGAATGGTGAAATTACTTTGTATTAAACTATTATTATATGCATCATTTACCATAGAATTAGGATATGACAGTTTTTTTTGATGGTCAATTGATTTTTACAACAAAATAATTATAAATCAGCATTATATTATAGTAATATCAGACACATGTAAGACTGGTAATTCATAAATAATAGTGAAATAGTATAATTTAAATGTCTACTGTATTAGTTAGGCATTAATCGGGTCAGGGCGGAGGGGAATAAATCCCCTTGGGTATGTTATTATATCTGCTAATCTTATTAGGCTGGTTGTCATTTCGTTGTCTGATTGTAAGTTTTATTTACTAATCATCAATGCATCCTATCTGCTAGTCTGGGAAGATTTAGACCGTTAGTTACCTCTTGAGGTGAAATCGAAATATAAATTTATTACAACTCAAAAATTGTACCCTTATGGGAGAACTAATTTTAATAAAATAGGTAAGAATATTAGAAGAGGAGTTTAAGATTATGAAAAGAGTTATGGTAATTGGTGTTGGTGCTCAGGGGAGCACAATTGCAAAAAGGCTTAATGAAGAGCCATTGATTGAAGAAATTATATGTGCAGATTATGATGAAAAAGCAGTTGCAGAGATGGAGAAAACTCTTTCTAAGGCAAAGGGTGTTAAGGTTAATGCCAGGAATAAGGCTGATATTGTTGCTGCGGCAAAGGGTGTTGAACTTATTGTTAACGGGCTTGCTCCTGATTTTAATGTAAATGTTCTTGAAGCTGCTTTGGAAGTAGGTGCATGTTATCAGGATATGGCATCTGGTCCTGTATCGGATGTAGGCTTTGTAGAAGCTGTAGAAAGAGCTTTCAGTTATGATGAAAAGTTTAAGGTAAAGGGTCTTACAGCTCTCTTTAACACAGGATCAGCTCCTGGAATTGCAAACGTAGTTACAAGAGAAGCTGTAGAAGAGCTTGACAGCTGTGATGAAATTGAAATTACTGTTTATGATGGTATATGGTCCAAAAAATTTATTCCATTCTGGTGGTCTCCTGAAACAGCTTTTGGAGATATGGCTGCAGAACCAATTCGCTATGTAGATGGTGAGTTTAAAAGATTTAAACCTTTTAATGATCCAAGAATGGAAGATTTTCCTTATATAGATGGAAAGAGAAGGACTGTTGATCATGAACATGAAGAACCTGTAACTATGGGTCTTTTAGCAGATAAAGTACTTAAAGGGGTTAAAAAAGTAAACTTCAGATATGGTGGACCTGGTCTTGAATTGGCTCAGGATCTTTACAGAATGGGTCTTCTGTCCGAAGAAGAGATTGATGTAAAAGGAACAAAGATAGTTCCTATGGATATTATCTCTAAACTGACTCCTCCCGCTCCAAAGTATCCCGATGAAATACAGGCTGTAATTGATGAAGGTATGGTTACCGAAGAGGGTGCCTTTCGTGTTCGTGTAGATGGTAAGAAAGATGGAAAAAATACCAGGATTGATTGTTTTGTCAACGGCCCTGGACTTATTGAGGCATTTGAAAAGGCAAATATTACCCACGAGTCCTACATGACTGGTCAGGCAGCATTTCTTTTTACAAAGATGTTTGTAAATAATGTTATTGAAACAAAGGGTGCATATCCTCCTGAAGTTCTTGAGACAGCAGAGAGATCATACTATCTGGGAGAAGCAGCTAAACTTGATCTTACTGTAGATATGAATATTATCAATCAAATTAAATAAATAATGTATAAGTTTGCGTCTTTGCATGACAGTAAAGACGCATTATTATGCATCTCAACCAAAGGATAGATACTATGAAAACAATATTAGTGTTAGGTACAGGTGCTCAAGGCAGTGCTGTAGCCAGGCTCCTTGAGAAAGAACCCAATGTAGAAAAAATTATATGCGCTGATTATGATATGAAAGCGGCTGAAATTCTGGCAACAGATCTCTCGAAGGCAGTTGCAGTTCAGGTTAACGCAAAAAATGTCGGAGATATAGTAAAGATAGGGCAGGGAGTGGATATTATTGTCAATGGGCTTCCTATTAGTTTTAATATGACTGTTATGAATGCTGCATTGGAACTCAAAGCCAACTATCAGGATCTCTGTATGACTGAAATTGAGGGAATGGATGTAGTAGATTCTACCCGTTATATGTTCACGGAAATGGATAGTCAGTTTAAAAAAGCAGGAGCCCTTGCTATAACCAACACAGGATCTGCCCCGGGGCTGGTAAATGTACTGGTTCGGGAATTATCTGAAATGTTCGATTCTGTTGATTCTATTGAAATGAATGTTTACGAAGGTGTATGGTCTAAAAAATTCATTCCATTCTGGTGGTCTCCTGATGTAGCATTTGCAGATATGGGTGAAACTCCTGTTCAATTCCAAAATGGTAAGCATATAAGAACAGAGGTATTTGGGAATCCTGTAATGATGAAATTCCCTGGGATTGATAAAGAAATTCGTATGGTTGATCATAACCATGAGGAACCCATTACTATGGGGATTAATTCCAAAACATGTCTTAAAGGGGTTAAGAATATAGTTTTCCGGTATGGGGGCCCTCATGTGGAACTTTCACAGGCTCTTTTCAATATGGGGTTTCTTTCTAAAGAAGAACGAGAATATAAAGGTGTCAAATATACTCCCTTTGATCTTGTTATTGATCATGCACCTGATGCTCCTAAATATAAGAAAGAGATAGAAGAGATTATTAAAGAGGGGCTTATTACAGAAGAAGGCGCTTTTCAGGTTCTTGTAAAAGGGGAAAAAGGCGGTAAACCTATGACTGTAACAAGTTATGTTAACGCACCTGGATTGATTGAAGCCTATAGAAAAGCGGGAATTAGTCATGAAGCTTATCTTACAGGACAGAGTGCTTTTATTTTTACAAAAATGATGATTGAAGATGTGGTAAATCAGAAAGGCTGTATTGCTCCGGAAGTACTGAACGCAGAGGCTAGAGAGTTCTTTTTCAGGGAAGCAGCTAAACTTGATATTACCTTCGATAAAGAAGTAAAAATGCAGGATTTTGCATCTAAAAGAGGATAAAACAATGAAAAAGTTATTAATACTTGGAGTAGGAGCTCAGGGAAGTACCGTTGCAAAACGTATGGATGAAGAGCCCAATGTTGAAGAGATTATTTGTGCGGATTATGATGGTAAGGCAGTTAACGAGCTTTGCAAATTGATGAAAAAGGGAACCCCCCTTCAAATTGATGCAACAAAAGTAGAGAATATTGTTAATGCAGCTAAAGGAGTGGATTTAATTGTAAATGCTCTTCCTATGGCTTTCGGACGTATTGTTCTGGAAGCTGCCCTGCAGGCAAAAACTAATTACCAGGATTTCGCAGCTGCTGATACCCCTGATATTGACTGGGTTGAAGGTATTAAACAGATGCTTACAGAGACCAGTGAAAAATTTAAGGCCATTGGCAAGACAGCTCTTATTAGTACCGGATCTGCTCCTGGAATTATCTGTGTTGCTGCAAGGGATGCAATGCGGAAATTAGATTCCTGTGAAACCATCAATATGTACGTGTGGGAGGGTGTTAAAGCTAAACGTTTTCTACCATTCTGGTGGTCTCCGGAAGTGGCTTATGCCGACATGTCCGATGATGCATTCCCATTTATTAATGGAGAAATTGTGGCATCCAAACCCTTTGAGCTGCCAGTCTATAAGCAGTTTAAGCATGATGACAGAGTAATTAAACATGTAGAGCATGCCCATGATGAAACAGTACTTATGGGTCTTAACTCAGAGAAATTTTTCAAAGGGGTTAAAAATGTTTATTTTAAATATGGCGGTTATGGTGTAGATTTTGCAGAAAATCTTTATAACATGGGAATGTTGTCTGAGGAACCTGTAGATTTGGATGGACAAAATGTTATTCCAAGAAAATTAGCTTTAAAACTTACACCTCCTGCTCCAAAGTACCATGATGAAATTAAAGAGATTCTTGATGAAGGTCTTCTGGATGATTCAGGGGCTATGCTGGTTGAAGCAATAGGATTTAAAGATGGTAAGAAGGTTAAAGTTGAAACGTATGTAAACTCTCTCGGCTGTGTGGATGCATTTGAAAAATCCGGTCTTTCAGGAG
>JAOZPU010000188.1:0-1464 GCA_029932585.1 Spirochaetia bacterium
TTAATTCTTCTGGAACACCCCCCTGTAATAACAAAGGGTAAACGAACAGAAGATCATCATATTATCCTTTCGGACACAATTCTAAAAAGCCAGGGTATTGGCCTCTATGAAATAGACAGGGGCGGTGAAGCAACTTATCATGGGCCAGGACAACTGGTTGGTTATCTTATCTTTCACCTTTATGACAAACAGAGAGAATTAAAGAAATTTATTGCCAAAGTTGAAGAAATATTTATTACATTACTTAAAGAAGAATATGGAATATCTGCAGACAGAGACCTAAAGCACAGAGGTGTATGGGTAGGTAACGAAAAAATAACGGCCATAGGTATTTCCATACACAAAGCTGTTACTATGCACGGATTTGCTTTTAATATAAATACAAACCTGGATCATTTTAACTGGATCATTCCCTGTGGAATTACTGATAAGGGAGTTACTTCCATAAAAAAGATTACAGGAAAAGATCAGGAGATGGATAAAATTAAAGATCTTACTGGGAAATACCTTGCTGAAATTTTTAACTATAAGGATGTTGAAATAATAGATGAATAATAGACCCTACCTAAAAAAACCAGAATGGCTTCGTATAAAAATGCAGGGAGGCCAGAACCTTAACCATGTTCAGAAAACACTTGATAAATTTGGTTTAACAACAGTATGCGATGAAGCCAGCTGTCCCAACAGGATGGAATGCTTTAGTAAAAGTACAGCAACTTTCATGATATTAGGAAGTGTTTGTACAAGGGGATGTACTTTCTGTGACATTGCAACAGGTGCAGGTCAAATAATAGATAAGCTGGAACCTAAACATATTGCTGATGCAGTAAAAGCACTGGGATTAAAGTATGTGGTTGTAACTTCAGTTACCAGGGATGATCTGCCAGATGGAGGAGCTTTTCATTTTGCAGATGTTATTAGAGAAATTCAAAAAACATCACCCAGTGCGGCAATTGAGGTTCTTATTCCTGACTTCAAAGGAAATAGAGATGCTCTTAATACTGTAATTGAAGCAAAACCAATTATAATAAACCATAATATTGAAACAGTACCAAGATTGTATAGTGAAGTAAGACCCCAGGCAAAATATGAACAGTCACTGGAACTGCTCAAACGTGTTAAAGAAACAACAGATGGGATTTATACAAAATCGGGTATGATGGTAGGCCTTGGAGAAACCCAGGAAGAAGTTTTACAGTCCTTAAAGGACCTAAGGGAAGCCAAGTGTGACTTTTTAACAATTGGGCAGTATCTGGCTCCATCAAAAGAACATCATCCTGTTATTGAATATGTACATCCGGATGTTTTTGAAATCTACAAAAAGGCTGCTATGGAAATGGGTTTTAAAGATGCGGCCTGCGGACCATTAGTACGAAGCTCATACAAAGCCCACGAAATGTTACAAGATTAGGAGAAATTGAAAACAATGGAAATTTTATACTACAAATCTGTAATCTGCCCAAA
>JAOZPU010000188.1:1564-5242 GCA_029932585.1 Spirochaetia bacterium
TTCTTACACCCTTCAATAAACATAAATGTTGCATTACCGCAAACAGGGCAAAGATCGGCCTCAGGTTCAGCAAAAGAAAACTGCTTCTGCTGTGCTGCAAGTTCATCTTCTTCATCTGGTAATACAGGAAAGTCATCGTCACTGGTTTTTCCAATATGCTCTTCCAGAACCTGAGCTACAGCATCAGGAAGACTCATTACTCTGTTCTTTCCAAAACCATGGTGCCTGCCGGAGCCAATGGAACGAAGCTGTCCAATTACACTCCCTACTCTCTCGATGGGAGAAAGAGGACTTGGCATTCGAAGAATAAGGCTTATAAGACGACCCAGGCCTTCTGCATCTGCAGCTACATCCGACCCAACTTTTGCAACATTAATAAAAACTTCAAAAGGTT
Organism: Spirochaetia bacterium; assembly: GCA_029932585.1. Lineage (GTDB taxonomy): Bacteria > Spirochaetota > Spirochaetia > B11-G9 > B11-G9 > JAJRQE01. The sequence continues at coordinate 1,959 of JAOZPU010000188.1, forward strand.
CCTTAATAGCTCCTTTTCCGGCATTAACTGTAATATATGCTGTTCCAATAGGAGTATGTTTTCTGTAAGTAGTTCCAAAAAGAACTGTAGGCCTTACTCTTGGTTTAATATCAACAATAGGTTTCGCTTGTTCCTTTGATTTATCGTCATCTTCTTTCTTTGCATACAAAACCTGTTCATCTCTGGAGCCATCCCTGTATATTGTACCACCCTTACAGCCGGTGTCGTACATTAACTGATAGAGATCTTTTGTCTGACTAACAGTATAATGATTAGGTGTATTACTGGTTTTAGAAATAGAGGAATCGACCCATTTCTGAATTGCAGCCTGAACCTTCACATGATCCTCAGGGGATAAATCCATAGCTGTTACAAAATAATCGGGAAGCTTTTTATCCCCGGATGTTTTTTTCCATTCATCATAAACAGGAACTCTCTCTTTATGAGATCCCATCCGGCCAACTCTTTCCCATTCCCAGAAATAATAAGGTTCAATGCCAGTAGAAGTTCCAACCATTGTTCCTGTTGTACCTGTAGGAGCCTGGGTTAAAAGGGTTACATTTCGAATTCCATTTTCTTTTATTCTGTCTTTTACATCCTTAGGCATACCCTTCATAAATCCACTTTTTAGGTATTTATCAGCATCAAACATTGGAAAGCTGCCCTTCTCCTTAGCGTAATCGCTGCTGGCGAGATAGGATTCTACTGCAATAAATTTAAATAATTTATCTATAAATTTTTCAGATTCTTCACTTCCATAACGTATTTTTAAGCCAATCATCATCTCTGCGAGACCCATGGTACCCAGACCAATTCGTCTTTCAGACATCTGCTGTTCTTTGTTTACATCGAAAAAATATGGAGTAGTATCTATTATATTATCCAGAAAACGGACAGCATACCGAACACCCTTTCGTAGAGAATCCCAATCAACATCACCATTTTCAACAAACCGGGAGAGATTAAGAGCTCCTAAATTACAAACACCCCAGGGAGGGAGACCCTGTTCTCCACAAGGATTTGTACATTGAATTGTAGAATAATAGTATGAGTTACTCATATTATTGTATCTGTCTACAAAAAAGATACCTGGTTCTGCACTGGACCAGGCACTTTCAATTATTGCATCCCATATCATACGAGCTTTAACAGTTTTATGGGTTATTACAGACTTACCTGCTTGTTTCCATGCACCTAAATCACCTCGCCACACTTCATCATAATCAGGATCATTTGTATCCGGAAATACAAGATCCCAGTCACTATCAGCTTTTACAGCTTCCATAAAAGCATCACTTATAGCTACGGATATATTGGCATTGGTAATCTGCCCCATCTTTTTCTTACTGGAAATAAAATCCATTATATCCGGATGAGAGTCATTTAAAATTAGCATGAGAGCCCCCCTCCGGCTCCCACCTTGTTCAATAAGTCCTGTAACATAACTGTAAAGGGCTCCCCAGGAAACAGACCCACTGGAACGACCATTCACACCTTTCACATAAGCATGATGAGGCCTCAGAGAAGATAGATTTATACCAACCCCTCCACCTCTGGACATAATCTCTGTCATGTATCCAAGGGTTTCCATTATTCCGCCCCTGCTGTCAGCAGGAGAAGGAATTACATAACAGTTATAAAAGGTTAAATTTTGGTCTGTACCGGCTCCTGTAAGAATTCTTCCGGCAGGAACAAAACGCCAGTCATCCAAAAGCCATTTAAAATTTTTAACCCATTCAGATTTTGTTTCTTCACTCTCACTCATCCCAAGTGCAGTTGAAACTCTTTCAATCATCATTGAGGGATCGGTTTCTATTGGTTTATCAAGTTGCTCCAGAGGCAGTTCCTGTTTGGTTCCATCTTCAAGCTCTACATTGACAGTTTTACCATCAATTGCAGTAACTTTTCCAATTTCACGCTGCCCAGTGGCCTTATTCACAACAACAATAACAGTGTCATTAACTTCAAGAGTCTCTTTTTTTGCATCTTTCAAAGCGTATCTGTCCAGGAATATTTTTCTTCCCAGGGGTGATAGAGTATTTTTTGCCTTCACCAAATCCCTCCCGATAATGGTAAAATTTATATCCCGAGAATATACGCAAACCAATTGAATTTCAATTGGTTTTAAAGATTGATTTCAAAAAAATAGGCGAACTCATAATACAGGGATAGTTCAGCCAAATTTATTTTTCCCTTCAAATAAATCATCTATTTATGTATTAGTGATCATGGAGAAATTCACATTTTTGGGAATGGCCTTGATAAATAAAAAGATATACAACATAGTAATGACACAAGATTTTGCATATCATTTAGTTCCGGAGGGCCATTACAAATATGACAGATAAAAAATTCCAATCATGGTTAATAGCCAACATTTCATTACATCAGTATGACAGTAAACATGAAGAGTTAGCCAATGCAGGGACTCATGGTCTGGGAATTCTTCTAAGTATTGCAGCAACAATCATGATGATTGTTAAGATTACAGGCACAGATTCTCAGGTTTCTCTTACAGGGGCACTTATTTTTGGATTTTCAATGATACTCCTTTACTCTTCCTCCACTTTTTATCACATGTCCAAAAGACCTGTACTTAAAAGATTACTAAGAATAATGGACCACTCAACTATATATTTTCTTATAGCCGGGACATATACACCAGTACTTCTTACTGTAGGAGGAGCAGCAGGATGGACAATTTTTGGAATAGAATGGGCTTTAACCGTACTGGGAATTACATTTACACTAATTTTCTGGGGTAAATACGGACTTCTTCATGTTCTGTTTTATATAATTATGGGCTGGTTGGCAGTATTTATATGGACACCTCTTATGGAAACTGTAACTAAACCATTTATTATTCTTATGATAAGCGGAGGTCTGTCCTATACACTGGGAACAATAGTCTATGCAATGAAAAAAATGCCATTTCATCATGCGGTGTGGCATCTGTTTGTGTTAGGGGGCAGTGTTCTGCTGTTTTTGGCTATTTATTTACATTTGATATAGGGAATTTTAACAATAACAGGGACAGTCACACAGGATTTGCTTTGCAAACCCTGTGGGGCTGCCCCTACGTATATTGTATACATCTTGTTTTTTATATATAGTCCCCATATGCTAAATAAAATTATCACAAAACGAAGACTAATCCAGGGAATCCTTGCTGTTTCAGTCTATTTTGCAATAGAAATTTATAACATACCCCTTTTATACGTTGTTATATTTGGATCTATCCTTGGTGTTATTTTTGGTAAAGTATTTTGCAGATGGATGTGTCC
>JAOZPU010000189.1 GCA_029932585.1 Spirochaetia bacterium
CTTCTTCTTGCGGTTGCAGGTATTGTTGCAGCTATGATTGGTATAAGTTTTGTACGTGTTAAAGAGGGTAAATCTCCTCAGGCTGCATTAAATAAAGGGACATTTGGAGCTGCGGGAATTGCTGCTGTATTTTCTTTTCTTTTAAGTTACTTTTTTCTTGGAGAAAGTGCTGATAACGGTGGTATAGGTTATTTAAGCATATTTCTTTCTTCTGTCCTTGGAATGGCTTCAGGTACAGCTATAGGTATTATAACAGAATATTATACCGGTACAGATACAAAACCTGTAAATAAAATTGTAAAATCCTGTGAAACTGGCCCTGCTACAACTTTAATTACAGGTTTGAGTGTTGGAATGGCTTCAGCTTTCGTTCCTATTCTTATAATTATTTCAGCAATTCTTGGAAGTTTTGCTTTTGCCGGTCTTTATGGTATTGCAATTGCTGCTTTGGGAATGCTTATGACTCTTGGTGTTCAGCTAGCAGTTGATGCTTATGGTCCTATTGCAGATAATGCCGGTGGTCTTGCAGAGATGTCGGAGTTTCCTCCGGAAGTAAGAAAAATTACAGATGAACTTGATGCTGTTGGAAATACAACTGCTGCTATAGGAAAGGGTTTTGCAATAGGTTCTGCGGCTCTTACGTCAATTATTCTTTTTTCTGCTTACAGGCAGCAGGTTGGTGTTGGAGTGATTGATCTAATGAATCCATTGGTTATCTCCGGAGTTCTTCTTGGTGCAGTTCTTCCATATCTTTTTTCTTCTATGGCCATGAAAGCCGTTGGTGAAGCTGCTTTTGCTATGATAGAAGAAGTTCGAAGGCAGTTTCGAGAGAAACCTGGTATTTTGGACGAGACAGAGGAACCTGATTATAAGCGATGTGTTGATATATCAACATCTGCCGCATTAAAGGAGATGATACTTCCTGGAATAATAGCGGTAATTACACCTGTTCTTGTTGGTTTTATTGCTGGTCCAAAGATGCTTGCAGGTACTCTTATAGGAGTTACAGCTTCCGGGGTTGTTCTTGCAATATTTATGTCAAATGCCGGAGGAGCATGGGATAATGCGAAGAAGATGATTGAAGGCGGTGCCAGCCAGGGTAAAGGCTCTGAAGCTCATAAGGCTGCTGTTGTTGGTGATACTGTCGGAGATCCTTTTAAGGATACTGCAGGACCATCATTAAACATTTTAATAAAACTAATGGCAATTATCTCTCTGGTGATTGCTCCAATGCTTAAAAATTTCTGGGGGTTATAATAGTATGGAATATAAAAATAGATTGTACATGGTTCTGTATCCTAATCAGTCATTAATTGCATCTCAGTACGATCCTGAGATGTTTGCAAGACATTATACTTCCGGTTCCAGTCGTCATTATTCCGGTAAGCTTATTTTTGCAGAAGTAGATGCTGATTACAGAAATGATTTTTTTGATATTGAAAATATATTAAAAGATCTTAAACCTCATTCAGATGGGAGACCAAAGGCAACGAAATTTATTGCCTCCTATAGAGTTCTTGAACATGTTGAACTATCTGCTCTTGGTAAACTTTACCTTTCAACAGAGGAAGGCCATTGTATAGGTATTGAAAAAGGTGGATGTAAGGATCACCAGGAGGGATTTGTTAGGGTCTATGCCGAAATTGCTCCTATGCATATGCTTGTAATGTCCAGATTAACACCACCGGAGTTTGGAAAGAGAATAACCGATCCTTCTAATAATAAGAGTGCTCCTGCTCAATTTTTTACACAACTGGATTTTAATCCGGCAGAATTTGTTAAAGATTTTGAAAAAAATCCATTTATACCATCTCCTGTTCCTTCAATGCACCCTTCAACAATTAGGGATGGGTTTCATGAAATGATGACTCATCCGGATAAAAAGACAAAAGGTATGGCTTTGGACAGTAGTATGGATAATATTTCTTATCGTCTTATAAGGAATGGGTTTACGTTTGCTGCAAAAGGTGAATGTCTGTTTTATCCTATTCCAGGTCATAGTGAAATTGAAGCAGAGAATTTTAAGTTCTGGCGTACTATGTAAATTATTTCAGGGCACGTTAAATCGTGCCCTTTTTTAAACTAAAATTAGTTCAATATTTTGAGTATTACAGTAGTCTCTGTATTCCTTGGGAATACTTTTATCACTAATAATAACATCAAAATCAGTTAATTCTGCAAATGGAGTGCTTTTTACCTTATTAAATTTTGAAGAATCTACAAGTAGAATCTTTTTATCTGCCGATTTTATCATTTCTGTTTTAGTTGCAAATTCGTAATCATTTGAGCAGCTTACACCAGCTTCCATACTAATACCGCTGGCAGATATAAATGCAGTATCTGCAGGATTTTCTTTTATTAGTTCTATCCCTTCTTTGCTTTCAAACATAAGGGTATTTTCGTGGAAGTATCCACCAGGAAAAATAATTTCTGCCTGGTCCATTTTAGAAACATGAACAAGGCTGTTTAATGTAAAACAAATTACGGTAAAAGGGAAACAGTCTGGAAGTGCTCTGGCAAAATATTCCATAGTGGAGCCTGTGTCCAAAATAATTATATCGTTGCTTTTTATATAGGATGATGCCTTGACCGCTATAAGTTTTTTTTCCGGGTTCATTTGTTTATTTGCAAAGGAAAGAGAATATGGGTGTTGTTTTGCTCTTTTCTTTTCATTATTAAGAATAACACCGCCATGGAAAATATCAACCAATTTACGTTCTTTCAGTAGTTCAAGATCTCTTCGGATAGTCATATGTGAAACATCCATTATAGATGATAGGTTATTTACTGTAGTTGGATTTGATAAATGAAGCATTTTTATAATTCTGTTTAGTCTTTTTTCCTGTCTGGAAAGCATTATTCAGAAGCTCCTTTGTTCTCCCCTGGATAATAGGGTGAAACTGTTAAAAAATTAACACAGAGTACTATATTTTGCAAGGAAGAAATAAATCTATTTTTACTCTTGACAACCCTCACAATGAGGGTATAATTGATTTATAATGTTAAAATTATAACATTTCTAAAGGCTGGTCGCCAACAAGTTGGCCTGGTCACAAACAAGTTTGTTGCTCGGCTATGCGGCCAAAGCTGATCGCCTATGCAACCTTAGGAGGAAATATGGCAGATAAACAAGGAAGTGCCCTGGGCATGATAGAAACTCGTGGCTTTGCTGCAATGGTTGAAGCAGCAGATGCTATGGTTAAGGCAGCCAAGGTAGAATTAAAAGGACATGAAGAAACTGGTGGAGGATACGTAACAGCTATAATAAGAGGTGATGTTGCAGCAGTAAGAGCTGCTCTGGATGCCGGAAGTAAAGCTGCAGAAAGAGTTGGTGAAGTTGTTTCTGTTCACCTTATTCCAAGACCTGATATTGCAGTAGATGCTGGTTTACCTTTAAATGATTCTGGAGCAAAATAATGAGTGATATAGATCTAAGAACTTTTAATTATATCGATTCTCTTCAGCTTCAGATGGCATCGTATATGTGTACTATATCCAGAGGATATTTTCCTGTTGGTGGTCAATCTTGTGCAATAGTTGAAATAGCTCCTGGTATAGAGATAAATCGTCTTACTGATATAGCTCTTAAATCAACTGGAGTTGTTCCTGGTATTCAGATCGTAGAACGATCATTTGGTTTGCTTGAAGTTCATTCTGATGATCAGGGTGATACAAGACAGGCTGGTGAGGCTATTTTACAGGAACTTGATCTTACAGAAGCTGATCGTATGAAACCTAAGATTATGACCAGTCAGCTTATTAAAAATATAAGTGATTATCATGCTCAGTTGATAAATAAGGTTAGATTTGGAAATATGGTACTTCGGGGTGATACACTTTTTGTATTGGAACTGGAACCGGCAGGGTATGCATTTTATGCTGCAAATGAAGCAGAAAAAGCTGCTAATATCAATATTATTAATGTAACCGGATATGGTAAATTCGGAAGAATTTATATTGCAGGTGAAGAATCTGAAGTTCTTGTAGCAAAAGAAACAGTAGAATCAAAGCTGGCAGATATTACAGGACGATCTATCTAAGAACAAGTTAGTAGATGCGCGATTTATCGCGTCATATAGACATGCGATTTATCGCAACCAAAGGAGAAAAAAATGGCAATTACAGATAATGCCCTTGGCATGATAGAAACAAAAGGTTTTGCTGCAATGGTTGAAGCCTCTGATGCAATGGCAAAAGCAGCAAATATAGATTTTGTAGGATCAAAAAAAATTGGTGGTGGATATATAACAGCCATTGTAAGAGGAGATGTTGCCGCAGTTAAAGCAGCTCTCGATGCAGGAAGCAGAGCAGCTGAAAGGGTTGGTGAAGTAATATCAGTTCATATTATTCCACGACCTCATGACAGTGTTGATGCTATTCTTCCCCTTGGTCGAAATAAGGGTAAAAAATAGATGGTACTTGCAAAAGTTGTGGGATCAGTTGTTTCAACTATTAAAGAACCCCGGCTTGAGGGTATAAAATTTTTGTTACTTGAAAAAATTGATGTAAAAACTCTAAAGGGTAAGAAGGATTTTGTAGTTGCAATGGATGCAGTTGGTGCCGGTGAAGGTGAGATTGTGTTTTTTGTAGGTGGCAGCAGCAGTAGGCAAACTGAAACAACGACAGGAAAACCAAGTGATGCTACCATTATTGCAATTGTAGATAGTTTTGATATGGGTGGTAAAACAATCTATTCAAAAGGGACAACCAGAGGAGCTGATAAGTGATACTGGCAAAAGTCCTCGGCAATATTATTTCAACTGTCAGGGTTGATGGAATTGAGGGAGCTGCTTATAAAATTGTAGTCCCATGTGCGCCTTCTGGCGTAGTCAGGGAGGGCTCTCTGGTAGTTTTGGATCTTGTTGGGTCTTCCCCTGATGAATTTGTTCTTGTTTCCCAGGGTAGCTCTGTGAGGCAGACAGATATAACAAAAGATAAACCTGTTGATGCCGTAATTATGGGAATTGTAGATATTGTAGAAGAGGAAGGAAAGGTGGTCTTTCGAAAATGAGTATTGATGTAATTGGTGTTCTTGAGCTCATTAGTATGGCAGATGGTCTAAATACTCTGGATGCTGTTGTAAAAGAATCTCCTGTAACTATTCTTAAAGCAGAACCTGTGAATCCTGGCAAATATTTAATTATGATAACCGGTGATGTTGCTTCTGTGGAAGCAGCTATGGATATTGGATTGGAAATTGC
>JAOZPU010000190.1 GCA_029932585.1 Spirochaetia bacterium
CTATTTGAAAGTTAGTGCTGTAGTCGAAAAATATCCGGATCTTAAAGCAGAGGTAAGGAGTAAAACAGAGATTATTCCTCTAACTACAGCAGGGGATGTGTGGCACAGGCTGCCCACAACTATTAAATATAACGGTTCTTATTTCAAAGAAGAGCCTATTTCAGAATTTACCAATACTCTCTCCATTTCAGGCCGGGGGACACTAGGCACAGAAGGTAAACACAGTATAGCTTTTTTACTTGAGCCATCTCTTTTACCAGAAACTGAAAATATTCTGGAAGAAAGCAGTTATTATTTTGACTACTGGACCGATAAATATGAACTTTATTTAGGAGATCATTCCCACTCTCTAACTAAGCTTATGGGAGGGGGTATATCCGGTTTAGGTATTGAAGGTGTAGTAAATTTAAATAATGTAAGCATTGGAAGTTACCTTGTAGATACAAATTCTGCAGAAGATTCAGAGATGGCAACAGGCAATTATATTTCCTATAAATTTGGTGATGTAAATAACATAGGGGCCTACTATGCAAAAAAAAACCAGGATGAAGATGATGGTATTTTTAGTGTAGATGGATTTGTAAGACCTTATGATATGGCCAATGTCGAATTTGAAGGAGCCTTTGGTACAGAAATAGAAAAAGAGTATGCCTGGTTTCTAAAAATTCATGGAAGGGAAAAATTCTTCTCCTATATCTTTGATACAAAACATGCCAGCCCGGAATTTAAAGGAGCAATTAATAACCTGGACTATTATTCCGGCGACACAAAACTTACCTTTATTGAAGATCTCGATATTTCTGCAGGATTTACCAGAGAAATTCACAATTATGCTATGGATCCGGAGTATTCCTCTGCACTATTTGCAGAAAATTTCAAACTGGGTGTCAACTGGAAACCTTTCTCTGGAATAGATATCTCTGCACTATGGAAAAACGCAGGTTATAAAAATTTATTAGTATCTCCAGATTATAATTATCTACGAGAAGATATTAGCCTGGACATGGGCTGGAATCTTGAAAAATTGAAATTTGACCTCTCTGCAGATTTTCATAAGCAAACAAACTTTCTTGGAAATTCCATAACAAACAGTCAATTATATGCAATTAAGGTCAATTATAAACCTAAAAGAGATCTCTCCTTTAACGGAAACCTGCAGTTTGAACCGGGCTTGACCTCTGTAGGTATTTTAGATTCCAGTACAACTCTAGCAATTGATTGCAATTACGTTTTTCTGGAAAATACAACACTTAATGCAGGCTATAATTCCCGTAACTACTTAGACTCTTTTTACACAGGTTCTGATAATTTTAACCTAAAACTTGGGCATATTTTTCAGAATAAAAGCAGTATTTCTATTGATGGACACTACAATATAAATAGAGAACCAGAGAAAGATAACAGTATGGCAGTTTCTCTCTCCTATTCCACTCCTATCCGAATTCCAGTTAGCATAAGAACAGATGTTGGAAGTGTAAAGGGTTGTGTCTTTAACGAAGATACCGGCCTTGGTATACCGGATATAATACTGAGTCTTGGGTCAAATATCGCTGTAAGCGATGAAAACGGGCATTTTACTTTTCCAGCTGTAAAAGTTGGAGACCTCGAACTGTCTCTTAATAAAACAAGAGCTGCCTCTTCTCTAATAGTAACCCGGGAGACTCCAATACCTGTATCTGTCAGCAGCGACAGATGCGAGGATATTCAGATTGGAATGACACGTGCTGCAGAAATATCCGGAATTATTCAACTCTACAATATCGATTTGGATAATAGCAGTCTTTCAAGTGACAGCACCGGTAAAAAGTATATGCCCGAAAAGGGAGTTCCCAGTATACTTATTGAAGTTTCCCGGCAGGGTAATGATAAAACGAGGGTTTTAACCGATAGAAATGGAAAGTTTTCCTTTATAGGGTTAAAACCTGGCATATGGACACTTACTGTCTTTGAAAAAGGGACACCTGTAACACACAAACTGCAGGAAACAAAGTACGAATTTAATCTGTCTGCCGGAGAAACAACCGAAATTGAAGTAAAAGCCATGCCTGTAATACGTGTAATAAAAATGCTGGATATAGGAGGAGTTATTGAATTTGAATCAGAATAGTAGAAAAGAATATATTTTAATTCTACTATTTTTATTTATTATACTAGCTCTTTTGCCAGCACAGAGCAATTTTCTGGATATGGAACAGATAGGAATGGGCACAGATTTTGGGCTTACCTTTACAGGTACAGGATTTGAAAGGGTAGGGAGCCGCACTGTCTACTCCGTTAATGGCCTGGTAGATTTAGGCCTGGATCTTGGAGTTGTATCAACTACTGTAGAGGGTTCGAATGCCTTGGAATACCAGGGCGCTCTTGCATGGGGGATAACACTTTTTAAACAGGGACATCTAATACCGGTTACACTTTTTTTAACCGGTTCTTTTAGTCGAATGGTAACTATGGGTGAGTTTCTGGAAACTTCCAATATATTAATGACAGGAACAGGATATAGTTTGGGATCGGATATGTTTCGCTATGTTTTTGCAGCCCACAGATTATATGTGCGGCTAGGGGCTTCTTTTCTTTATGAGTCTGTTACTTATGTCAAAGAAAAAGAGCCTGGATCTTTTGATTCAATATATCCAGTTGCCAATTCGGAGAACGGTATCTATTTAGGATTAATAGGGGGTTTATCTTATAGATCTAATAGAGCTAACAGAGGTATTGCTGTATCGGTCGATTTAAGAACGTATCTGGACAGTAGTTTTGCATTCAAAATTTGTCCAGTACTAAGTTTTACTTTGGTTGAGAATAAAATTGCAGGAATGAGATAGAATTTAAATTGAATTTAATTAGGGGTGTTTTTTTAATGAAATCTATTTTTAGAAAGGAAATAATATTGCTTTCTTTTTTTATATTTATTTTCTTTTCTATACAGTCTTTGTCTGCAAATGATCTTACTATTTGCTTGGAAAATATTGTTATTGAACAGGAAGCAGACGGTGGTTACAGCTTATGGATTAAGAAAACTCCGGGTCTGAATTCTGTTCTGCTTACAGAACCTATTACTAACAACCGGAATAGAACGCAATATTCTCTAAGAAACCCAGAGTACAATTCTATAAACGGAGATGAAAAACGTATTCTTGACGGTACGTTTCTTGTTACCGATCCACAGTTGTATTTTCTTGTCGATTCTACACCCGAAAAATTTTCTGAATTTGGGGAGGCTTTTCATATTTATCTTCCAGAGAGGGTAATTTATGGATATGACGCCGAGAGATTTGGAAAACTGGATTTACATGAGGGTGTTGTTATAAATTTAAGGGCTTTTGAAAAACCCTATGCCGATTATCTGGGACAGTATCAGAATAATATTTTAACGCTGAAAGTAACTAAGCCCGTTGAAATGGAAGTTGTGGCTCCTATAGCAGTTCCTGGTCCCCGGGGAGAACCTGGACCCATAGGGCCAGCTGGCCCTCAAGGAGCTGCAGGTATTCAGGGCTTTCCAGGAGAACAAGGTATTCAGGGTGAACAGGGAGTTCCAGGAGAACAAGGTATTCAGGGGGAACAAGGTGTTCGTGGTGAACCGGGACCTCCTGGTGTACAAAGCTCTTCTGGTGGACTTAGCTCTCAAGGTGAACCGGGACCTCAGGGAGAGCAGGGAATTCCTGGTAAACAGGGATTTACAGGGGCACAAGGCCCTCGAGGTGAACAGGGACCTCAGGGTAAACAGGGAGTTCAGGGGGCACGGGGACCTCAGGGACCAGCAAGTGTCCACGATGATATTTATAAAGAAGATATTGAGAACATGAAAGGCCTTCTTAGTGACATGAAACAACTCTATTCAGATACTCTTATGTTAATAGTTAAACTCCAGAGTACACCATCTATGAACCCCATGGGTGTTAGTCTGGTCGCGGGTGACGATATAAATCTTGATATGCTTTCCGAATCTCTTGATTACTCACTTAAAAACAATACCGAAAATGGATATATCATCAATCCTGATAATACTCAGAGTATTGTTGTTTATATAAGCAAAACATTTCGTTACGGTAGAATTAAAGACGGTGATACAGGATTTGTTTTTCGTAATGAAGATGAGCCAGTAGGAACTATAAGGTTTTCTGTTAATCCGAATACTGGTATTACCGCGTCACTTATTGAACTTGAATCTTCTAATAAACCACTAGTATCATTTGACAAAATACTTCTGGATTTAAAGTAAGGGAGAATGTATTTGAAGCGACATGTTGCCCTAATACTAGTTATTAGTATCCTCTCAATTTCTCTATTGGGAGCAGATAATTCTGATGCTTTCAATTTTGATGCCTACAATTTAAAAGTTGTAGCAGAGAGAGTGGACAACGGTCAGTTTATTTTTGAGCTAGAGGATAAAGACAATAATCTCTTTACAGTAATTACAAAAGATTCCATAACAGAAAGTCAGATGAAGAAAATAATAGAATTAAAAGATACATTCCATTCCTGGAAATATTTAACAATAGCACAAATGACATTTGTAATCTTCGAAAATGAGATTGAGATTAATATGAACCCCAAAACATTTGAATATAAAGATGTGGACTTTACTAAATATATCTCTGCAGGAATAGGATTTTTTCATGGTAATGTTACAGAATACCGGTTTAGGTTAACAATTAACAACAACTATCCCCGTATTTCCGGGACTCTGACTACAGAACTTGAGTTTTGTGAAGCTATTCTTGCCGCTGTGCAGGGACAGTCCTCAGATATAACACTCCCCTCTAATGGGGAAACTGATGAATACGGCAGCAATAATTCTTCCACGGTTGTTAGTAGTGATTACAAAAGAATTATGGAAGAAATAAACAGTTTAAAAGAAACAATTTTCACCATAGAAACTGAGCTGGAGATGCTTAAACAGGAGAACGTCGTACTACGGGACGACCTGGAAAAACTTCGCAGAGCTATTTTGGTGTTACATAATTTAGGAATATTTGGGAATATTAATATAGTTAAAATGAAAGCAATTGAGCGAATTGTTAGTTTGAAAGAGGAAAATCCAGATATTATGCAGGAAGAGGCTGCTGAGATTTTAAGAATGGAAAATTATGATATAAATATGCACGAAATATTTCTTGTGTTCAGCGTATATTTTAATGAGTTTAAATAAACTTTTAAATTATAATTCCCGACATTTTTATTGG
>JAOZPU010000191.1 GCA_029932585.1 Spirochaetia bacterium
AAATCAGTTCATGAAGAAGCTCTTCGTGGATATGATATGTTAATTGAAAATAATATTGTTACCAGAATAGATAAAAATATTGACTTTTCAAGAACCAGGGAAGACAGGGTTATTGATTGTTCTACCCATGTTGTTGTTCCGGGTTTTGTAAATACGCATCATCATTTTTATCAGACTTTAACCAGAAACCTCCCTGCAGTTCAGGATGCCAAGCTTTTTGACTGGCTTGTTTATCTGTATGAAATCTGGAAAAACCTTGATGAAGATGCTATCTACTACTCTTCCCAGCTTGCAATGGGAGAACTTTTGAAGACTGGTTGTACTACCTCTACAGATCATCATTATGTCTATCCCCGGGGTGTTAAGGGTGATATTATGGGCCTTCAGTTTAAGGCGGCAGATGATGTTGGTATGAGATTTTCTCCTACCCGGGGATCAATGTCACTTAGTAAAAAAGATGGTGGACTCCCACCGGATTCTGTAGTTCAGACAGATGATGAGATTCTTGAGGACAGTGAAAGAGTAATTAAGCAGTACCATGATACTTCTGAATTTTCTATGAGAAAAATTGTACTTGCTCCTTGCTCTCCTTTTAGTGTAACAGAAGATCTTATGAAGGAATCTGTTAAACTTGCCAGACAGTATGGGGTAAGACTTCATACCCACCTTGCAGAAACAAAAGATGAAAATGATTTTTGTGTAGAGATGTATGGCAGGCGACCTTTAAAATTGATGGAAGATACAGGTTTTATTGGTGAAGATGTGTTCTATGCCCATGGTATACATTTTAACGATGAAGAATTGAAGCTGTTAAGTGAAACAAAATCACATATTGCCCATTGTCCATCTTCAAATATGAGACTTGGTTCAGGTATTTGCCGGGTTACTGAGATGCTTCCAACAGATATAAATGTTGGGCTGGCTGTAGATGGTTCTGCTTCCAATGACTCCTCAGATATGCTTGGAGAGATGAGGAATGCACTGCTTCTTCAACGAGTACAATATGGAGCGGATGCAGTAAAAACAAAAGATATTTTTAAAATGGCTTCTGAAAATGGAGCTAAACTTCTAAACTTCGAAAAAGTTGGTCAGCTTCAGGAAGGCTGGGCTGCAGATATGGCTATATTCAATATAAATAAAATGGAATATGCAGGATCTCTGTCTGATCCACTGGCGGCACTTATCTTTTCGGGTTACAATCATGGAACAGATTACACCATTGTTAATGGTAGAATTGTTGTTGAAAATGGTAGGCTCACAGGTATTGATGAGCAAAAATTAACTGATAAAGCAAATATGATCTCCGAAAGGATGATCCGGGAGGCTTAAATGATAAAAGAAGTTTTTAAGCCGGCTTCCATTGAGGAAGCGGTTAAACTTAAAGGTTCAGATGTTTATTATCTGAGCGGCGGAACCCAGATAAACTGGACTCCGGCAATGGAAGAACGAAAAGTTTTGGGGCAGTCACAGATTGAAAAAGTTATTATTCTCAAAGATGTTCTGTCCATAGAAATTAAAAAAGAAGGTTCAGCTTTATCTATAGGTGCCGGGGTTACTCTTCAGGAACTTATTGATTCCTCTGATACACCCGATGTTTTGAAAAAGGCATCAAGGTATATTGCATCCAGAAATATTAGGAATATGGCAACTATTGGTGGTAATATTGCTGCAAACAGGGCTGATTCTAATATTATACCATGTCTAATTGCTTTAAAAGCAGATGTTGAAACTGCTGATGAAGGAATAATGTGTGTAGAAAAGTATGTAAGAGAGGAGAAGTCTGGTCTTATTAAACGAGTAATTCTTCCTCCTTTAGATGGTGTATGTGTTGTAGATGCAGTTTATAAATCTTCAGGATCATATCCTTCAGTAACTACTGCAGTGATGGTATCCAGACAGGAAGTTGTTATTGTTGTTGGTTGTGTGTCAAAACATGTTGTTCAGTTGAAGAAACTGGGACAGAGTGTATTAAATGGCTCTCTTAAAGGGTCTGATTTAGCTGCAGCTGTCGAGGCAGAAGTTAACCCTGTTGGTGATCTTCTTGGATCAGCAAAATATAAAAAATATTTAAGTGGTACCATGGTAGCGCATTCCATCGACCTCGCAAGGAAGGGGGCATAAATTATGAAACTTAATTTTGTATTAAATGGAACACCTAAACAGGTTTATACAGAACCAGGAGAAAATCTTCGTGAGTTGTTGTTTCGAACAGGAGTAAATTCTGTAAGAAACAGTGATGATGGTTTCTCCTTTGCAGGTTCAGATTCTATTCTTTTGGATGGAAAAATTGTAACTTCATCTCTTCTTATTGCAGCCCAGGTAGAAGGTTCTGATATTAAAACTGTAGAGAGCCTTTCTGATCATGGTATGTTGTCTCCTGTTCAGTCTGCTATGGTAGATGCCGGAATAGTTCAGTCTGCATATAATATTCCAGCTGCTGCATTAATATTAACAGATCTTCTTGAGAGAATTCCAAATCCTTCAAAAGAGGATATAAAGGATGCGATGTCTGCTGTTTTTATTAGAGACAGTGGTTATGAGCAGTTTTATACTGCTGTTGCTTTAGCTGTCGAAAGGAAAAACGATCCTGAGTATAAAAATACAGTTCCTCCGGAATTTAGAGAAGATTTAAAATTTATAGGAAAGGTAAAACGTAAAGTTGACGGTGCTAAACTGGTTAGAGGTGAAAGAGTTTTTGTTGAAGACAGAAGAGAAGAAGGTTCTGCTGTTTTAAAGATGCTTAGAAGCCCGCATGCCAGTGCTTATATTAAAAGTATAGACACATCTGAAGCTGAGAAAATTCCTGGAGTGGTTACAATACTTACTCATAAAAATACTCCTGATACCTGGTATACTCAGGCTGGACAGGGATTTCCTGAGCCCTCTCCCTATGATAGAAGACTATTTGGTGAAAAGGTAAATCATGTTGGGGACAGAGTTGCTGCAGTTGTAGCCGATAGTTATGAAATTGCAGAACTGGCACTATCAAAAATTAAAGTAGAGTACGAAGTACTTAAACATATAATGACAATTGATGAGGCTTTGGCTCCTGATGCACCACTAATACATAATGGGGAGATCATCTATGAAGCTGGTGCTCCTGATAATTTGACAGAAGCTAATAAAAGTTTTGATCCAAGAGATGGTAAAATTATTTACCAGTTTCCAATTGGTGGAGATCCCCGAAAAAATATTGCAGCCAGTGTTTCTGATGGTATTGGTGATATGGAAAAAGGTTTTGCAGAAGCAGATGTTATTATTGAAAGAGAATATCAGCCCGAAAGTCATATTCAGTGTACCCCTTTAGAGATGCATGTTGTTTATACAAAGATGGATGGTGACAGGCTTATAATGCACTGCTCAACACAGGTTCCTTTTCATGTCCGAAGAATTACAGCTTCTGTTCTTGGAATAAGTGAAAACAAAATACGAGTAATTAAGGAACGTGTTGGTGGTGGATATGGTTCCAAACAGGATATTCTTTTGGAAGAACTCTGTGCTTTTGCAACATATTCAACAGGAAGAAGTATTTTTCATCAGTATTCAAGAAAAGAGGAATTTGAGTCCTGCAGTACAAGAAAGCCTATGAAAATTAAGGTAAAGATTGGTGCTAAGAAAGATGGAAAGCTTACTGCAGTTTATATGGATTTAAAAGCAAATGCAGGGCCTTATGGTGCTCATGCTCTTACAGTTCCCATGAATGCATGTTCAAAGTCTCTTCCTCTTTTTCTTTGTGATAACTTTAAGTTTGATGTTGTTACCTATTATACAAATGCATCACCTACAGGTGCCTATCAGGGTTATGGGGCCCCTAAGGGTTCCTATGCTATGCAAATGGCAGCAGCAGAGATGGCAGAAGAACTTGGAATGGATCCAAAGGACTTTCTAGAGCTCAATAGAGTGCAGGAGGGTTCTATGCTGGAAATTCTTAAGTGTCTTGGAGAAGGCAGGGAAGGAGTTGCCGCTCCTGCTGTAAGCTGTGGTCTTGGTCCTGCTCTAAAAGAGGGTACCGATATGATAGAGTGGGGTAAAAAAGAAGTTTCCAATGATCCTGATGTAAAAATTGGTAAGGGTGTTGTAATTATTCAGCAGGGTTCAGGACTTCCTGGTCTTGATCAGTCAAATGCTACAATTAAAATGCTTGGTGATGGAACTTTTATGCTGTTTTCCGGAGGTGCTGACCTTGGAACAGGCCTGGATACTGTAAGTGTTAAGATGGCATCAGAGGTACTCCAAACAGATATGACAAACGTGTCAATATTATCCGGAGACACTGATAATACACCATTTGATACTGGTGCTTATGCGTCCAGTGGTACTTTCTTTTCCGGAAGTGCTTCACTTCTTGCAGCTAGAGATATGGAAAAAGAAATACTTAAAGCAGCATCTAAAATAATGGATGAACCTATAGACGATCTTAAAATTGAATACCCTGGAAAGGTTGTTGGTAAAAAAGATGAACTTACCTATGCTAAGCTTGCATGGCATACCCAGGCTGGAGAGGGTCAGGGACAGTTAATAGGAAATGGACATTTTACAACAGATGACGCAGCATTTCCTTATGGTGCACACTTTGCCCAGGTTGCTGTAAATACAAGAACCGGTACTATTAAAGTACAGAAATACTATGCATTGCAGGATGCTGGAATGCCAATAAATCCGGAACTTGCTCAGGGTCAGATTTTTGGTGGTGTATTAAAATCAATTGGCCATACCCTGTATGAGGGAATGGTTTATGACAGTGATGGACGTGCAATTAATACTGACTTAAGAAGTTATGGTGTGCCTATGATAGGTGATGTGCCCGAAGATTTTCAGGCAAAGCTTGTCTATACAGACGATCCTTTTGGACCTTATGGTGCAAAATCAATATCCGAGATTGCAACAAATGGTGCTGCACCTGTAATAGCAAATGCAATCCACGATGCAGTAGGTGTCTGGATGAGATCCTGGCCCATAACACCAGAGAAGATCTTAAAAGAATTGGGAAAGATATAATAATAACACCGTAGAGACGCCCTATAGGGCGTCTCTACGACGTGATTTTATAAAACAAATTGTAAAGGCGTATTGTATACGCCTATAGGAGAAAAAATGGACAAAATAAGAATTGAAGAAATGATCAGAGCTCTTGGGAAACTGAACACAAAAAACATGTACAACAACGACTTTTTCCTGA
>JAOZPU010000192.1 GCA_029932585.1 Spirochaetia bacterium
GTTCTAATATTTATCCAGCTGCCATCCAAAATCTGAAGTTCTCCCATTCTGCTCCAGGAATAACCATATTCGACAATATAAGGAATAAATATATGAAAAACTTTACCATATTCAGGATGATCTTCTACAGTGGAATCAATTAGAGCAAACTGGGTTTTCCCCTGGGCTTCTAAAAATTCACCATTTAAAAGCCTCTTTTCATCTCCATTAACCTTATTATACTCAGGATTACGCAGAGAAAAAGAACTTGCCTGCTTCAAAGGATCTGCAGTGGACTCTGTAATCATAATAGACCCCAAACCTGGTACAGCCTTAATCCACAGATCATAACCGCCATCAATAGTTTGTTCAATAATTAGGTTTTCTTCCTGTAAAATTAAAGATTGGCTTAATATAAAAAAAGGAAACATAAGGAAAATAAGTACAGTAAAGATAATATAACGATACATACTAATATTATCGGTAGAAGCTAATCTAACTTTGAACTTTTTAAACTTGAAAAGAAACTGTTCATTTTGTAAGCTTAAATAATGAATATTGACTGCCTTATTCCTGCCGCAGGCTTCTCTTCCAGAATGGGTAAGTGGAAAATGACCCTTCCCTATAAAGAAACAACTATCATAGAAAATAGTATTAAAAATGCTTTAACGGCCTGTAACAGGGTTATAGTTGTAACAGGCTACAGATCTGACGAGCTTGTAAAGCTGGTACAAAAACCAAAAAGTGTTATTACCACAACAAATAATAATTTTGGAAATGGAATGTTTTCATCAATACAGGCAGGAGTAGATCTAATTAATTCAGAGTGGTTTTTTATAACTATGGGAGATATGCCGGACATAAATGAAAATATTTACAAAAGCCTTATTGAAGCAAAAGATAAAAATTTAAATAATTTTGATATTATAAGGCCAATTTATAAAGGGAAAAGAGGACATCCTGTTCTTTTGCATAAAAAAACAATAAAAGCTATTTTGGCTGAACCATTTTCTTCAGAAATGAAAAACGTATTTTCACATTTTAATGTTCTGGATATAGATATGAATCTTCCGGACACATTCATGGATATTGATACCCCCGGAGAATATAAAAAAATAATGGAAAACAATACCCAGCAGGGAATGGTTTAAACCATTCCCTGCTGGGTATCAATTTGTATTAGATAACAGAAAATTCCAAACCAGACTCCCCTTTCTTAACCATAATTTTGTCTCCATCCTTAATATTTCCGGCAAGGATCTCTTTTGACAGAGGATTCTGTATTAAATTCTGAATAGCCCGCTTTATAGGTCTGGCTCCGTAACTTGGATCAAATCCTTCAAAACTAATGTAATCTCTAACATCATCACCAACAGCAAGATCAATCTTCCTGTCTGAAAGCCGCTCTTTCAGCCTTTCAAGTTGTATATCTACAATTTTACGAACATTTTCTTTACCTAATCGATTAAACAAAATAGTTTCATCAACCCTGTTTAAAAACTCCGGCTTAAAAGTTTTTTTCATAATTTCCATAATAGGCTCTTTTACATCTTCTACTTCATCTGCTTCCAGAAGCAAGTCTCCACCTAAGTTACTGGTAAGTATTATTATAGAGTTTCTAAAGTCTACAACCCTACCCTGACCATCTGTCAGACGACCATCGTCCAGAAGCTGAAGTAAAACATTAAATACATCCGGATGAGCTTTTTCAATTTCATCAAAAAGGATAACAGAATAAGGTCTTCTTCTAACCGCCTCTGTTAACTGCCCCCCTTCATCATACCCGACATACCCTGGAGGAGCTCCAATAAGCCTTGAAACAGTGTGTTTTTCCATATATTCACTCATATCTATTCTGGTTAAAGCCTTTTCATCATTAAACAAAAAATCTGCAAGAGTTTTTGCAAGTTCAGTTTTACCCACACCCGTTGGACCCAGAAAAATAAAGGAACCCAAAGGCCTTGCTTCATCAGACAAACCTGTTTTGTTACGCCTTATAGCATCAGAAACAGCAGTAATAGCATTTTCCTGACCGACAACCCTGTTTGAAAGAATTTTCTCAAGATCCAGAAACTTTTCCATTTCCGAAGAAAGCATTTTGGAAACAGGAATACCAGTCCATACAGAAACTATATGAGCAATATCCTCTTCTGTAACCTCTTCCCTTAACAGCTGGGAATCAACCTGTAATTCTTCTAACCTGTGAGAATTTTTTTCTATCTGCTCAATAATTTGAGGGACCCTTCCATGCTTAATCTCAGCAGCACGATTAAGATCCCCTTCCCTTTCATACTTTGCTTCTAAAGATCTGGAATGCTCCAGTTCAGAATTCAAGCTTCTAATCTCATCAATAACCTCTTTTTCGTTATTCCATTGAAGCCTCATAGCATCTCTGCGACTCTGAAGATCAGCTAATTCCTTGTCAATATTTAAAAGCCTCTCCTGTGAAGCGCCGTCTTCCTCAGAAGAAAGAGCATGTTTTTCTATATCCAGCTGAAGTATTTTTCTCTCTATAGTATCAAGTTCAATAGGCTGACTCTCAATCTCCATTTTAAGACGGCTGGCAGCTTCATCTATAAGATCGATAGCTTTATCCGGTAAAAATCTGGAAGTAATATATCTGTCAGACAATCTTGCAGCAGCAATAAGAGCTTCATCTTTAATTCGCACCCCATGGTGAACCTCATACCTGTCTTTTATTCCACGAAGTATAGCAACAGTATTTTCAACTGAAGGTTCATTGGTAATAACAGGTTGGAATCGTCGTTCCAAAGCTGGATCTTTCTCTATATGCTTTCTATATTCATCCAGAGTTGTGGCACCAATCGTTCTAAGATCCCCTCTTGCTAAAGCAGGTTTTAATAAATTGGAAGCATCAGTAGAACCTTCAGCAGCACCGGCGCCGACAAGAGTATGAAGCTCATCAATAAAAAGAATAATTTCTCCATCGGACTCAGCTATTTCATGAATAACAGCCTTTAAACGCTCTTCAAATTCACCACGGAATTTAGCGCCTGCAACTAATGCACCCAGATCAAGAGCCAGAAGTCTTTTATCTTTTAAAGATTCCGGAACATCCCCGGATACAATCCTCCTGGCAAGGCCCTCTGCAATAGCAGTTTTTCCAACCCCCGGTTCACCAATAAGAACAGGATTATTTTTTGTCCGCCGGGAAAGAACCTGCATAACCCTGCGAATTTCATCATCCCGACCAATAACCGGATCAAGCTTGTCCCTTCTGGCAAGAACAATTAAATCTTTACAGTATTTATCCAGAACCTGGTACTTAATCTCCGGATTTTCATCTGTTACCCGCTGGTTACCCCTTATAGACTGCAGAACTTTTAACACACCGTCCCTGGATATTCCAAGATCTCTTAGGATTTGGCCGGAACTATCCTCAAATTCAAGAATAGTTAAAAAAACATGTTCTGCGCTTAGAAAATCATCCTTCAGTTTATCCGCTTCTATCTCCGCTTTATGGAGAACATTTGAAAGCGCAGGAGACATACTAACCTGAGCAGAACTTCCATACACTTTTGACTTTGATTTAAGATTATCATCAACCTTTTCCTCAAGCTTCTTCCTGTCAACTCCCAATCGATCCAAAAGAGGGGGAATTACCCCATCCTGCTGATCTATAAGAGCAGCAAGAACATGTATAACATCTATTGAGTTATGATTATATTTGTGGGCAATTGAACTTGCATCCTGAATAGCTTCCTGAACTTTAACTGTCATTTTATCGTAGCGCATAATTAATTTCCTTGATTGTATTATAGTCTGGTTATATTATGTAAAAATAATAACACTTTGAGATACAGTCAAATATAAAAATGCTTTTGTGATGTCTATTGAATTGGCCTGTTTTTAGCACAATAAATGTGACACAGCGCAATAAGCTAAAAGGATAGATAAATGTCAGATAATAGTTCAAAAGAAAAAGTTATCTATTTTCATGGTTTTGAAAAAGATGATGTATTTAAAATTATTAAAGCAATTAAAGGTTCTGTAAGTAATCCGGGAGAGATAGCATTCTCAACTTCAACACCAACAAACCTGGAATGGAAAATTAAAGATATGATTACTGAAGTACGGGAAGATCATGCCTTTTTTAAAGAACAGGAAAGGAAGAAAAACCAGAGCAAATGAGTTATTTAGTCCTAAATATCAGCCTGGCTGTCATACCTGCACTTATTCTCCTTATTTTCTTCTACAATAAAGATAACCAGAAAAAAGAACCGGTATCTCTTGTACTAAAAATTTTTATTATAGGTTTCATCTCTGTACTCCCGGCAATATTAATTGAAATCTTAATTTCACAATTTCTTCCACAGAGATCCCAGCTCCCTGGTATTCTCTTAAAAGCATTTATTGTTGCGGCTTTGGTAGAAGAAAGCATTAAACTAAAGACAGTTATGCTATTTGCTTTTCCAAACAAGAATTTTGATGAAGTAACTGATGGAATTGTTTATACCATAACTGCAAGTCTGGGGTTTGCAGTATTTGAAAATATTTTTTACAGCTTTGGACCTGTTTCTACCCTTATTCTAAGAGGAGTAACAGCAATTCCTCTACATGCAATAGCGTCCGGAATAATGGGATATTACATAGGTAAATCAAATTTTGGAAACCCCAACTTAAAGTACAAAGGTCTTTTATATGCAGTTCTTATTCATGGATCCTACGATTTGTTTCTCTTCTATGGCTCCTGGCTGCCAATCCTCATTGTTCCGCTTCTGTTTATCTCCGGGGGAGTACTTCTCAAGCTTTATAAAGCAGCATTAAAAAATGACAGAACATTTGGAAGAAGTTAAATAAAAAGAACAGTATCTATTGACTAATAACCATAACTTCTGTATCTTAGGCAAACAAATCGTCGCAGGGTAGAGCAGTTGGCAGCTCGTCGGGCTCATAACCCGGAGGTCACAGGTTCGAGTCCTGTCCCTGCTAAAACGTATAAAACCGATTCAGATTATTCTGGATCGGTTTTTTTATGTCCTTTTAATTTAACTTTGGGCGTATCCCTGTATCCGGTATTTCGATACAATTGCCTGTATTTAAATAAATAGATTTGTTTCAATCGAAAATATGGCAATCACTCAATATCCGGATTCAGGGCCAGGCTTTTCGGGGGTTCCGTATTTTTATATGGGCGGATATGGAATCCGCCCCTACAAAAACACCGC
>JAOZPU010000193.1 GCA_029932585.1 Spirochaetia bacterium
ACTTTGTTCCTATCTGGCCTATAGAAAAAATTGAAGCCAAATCAATTGTAATATATCCGGGAATTGAAGATGCTGTTGTAATAGAAAATTCAGAGAAATTAGAAAAGAATGAAGATGATATACCACTTATTATATGGAATCACAGGTGGGAATTTGATAAAAATCCGGAAGATTTTTTTAATGTACTTTTTAATCTGAAAAAAGAAAATATCCCATTTCAACTGGCACTTTTGGGTGAAAAATATGAGAAGCAGCCTCCGGTTTTTATGGAAGCAGAAATTATACTAAAAGAAAATATCATTCATTCCGGATACATAGAGAATTATGATGATTATATTAATATGCTGAAAAAGGGAGATATTATTATAAGCACTGCTAATCAGGAAAACTACGGAATTGCTGTTATAGAAGCAATATTGTCAGGATGCAGACCTCTTCTTCCAAACAGACTCTCCTACCCCGAAATTATTCCAGCTGAGTTTCATTCTGAATGTTTATATTCAGAAAATAATGATTTAAAAAAGAAACTAAAAAGAGCCTTAAAAGAGAAGGAACTCTTTAAACAAAAGAAATTAATAGATAGACTAAGCGGATTGTGCTGGAACACAATTATAAAAAATTTTGATAGTTTATTCGATAAAATTATTACCATGGAATGGAGAAGTTAAAATGAAAGTTAAAGTTGGGCTGGTAAAGTGTAACACCTATGACAGTAAAGAACTTGATACAGCTATAGAAAAAGCTATGACTCTGTCCGGCGGAATAGATGTTAAAGGTAAAAAACTTCTTCTGAAACCCAATATACTTAGTGATTCAGACCCCGCCAAAGCCCTTTCCACACATCCCGAGTTTGTCCGTTCAGTAATTAAATATATGCAGAAAGCAGGTGCTTCCGAGATCTATGTTGGTGATTCTCCAGGCTTCCAAAAACCTGGTTACACAGGACGAAAAAGTGGAATTAGACAGGTAACTGAAGAAACTGGTTCAATATGGGTGGATTTTACAAAAGAAACTTCAATTTTAAAAACTGAAAATGCAAAACTTGCAAAAGAATTTAAGGTGCCGTCTGTTTTAAATGAAGTTGATATGGTTATAAGCCTTCCTAAAATGAAAACCCATCAATTAATGTATTTTACCGGAGCAGTTAAAAATCTGTTTGGTCTTGTTCCAGGCCTTGGCAAATCAAAATATCATGTAACTTACCCCAACAGACATAACTTTGGAGAGATGCTTCTTGATCTACTTGAAGCTGTAAAACCAGCTTACTCAATTATGGATGGCGTAATTGGTATGGAGGGACCTGGTCCGGGCAATGGATATCCCAGACCTGTAAAGCTTATTCTTGCAAGCCCAAATGCAGTAGCCCTTGATACAATAGCAAGCTCTATTATTGGATATGATCCAATGCAGATACCTACAAATAAACTAGCCCTCAAGAGAGATTTAGGAGTAAACCATTTATCTGATATATCTGTAGAGGGTTTAAAAGTTAAAGATGTAAAGATAGACGACTATAGACTTATAAAAAGTAAAATATTTCAAAATGTTATTTTTGATCTGTTCCATTTTAGCGTATTTGAAAAATTTCAGCAAAAAATGAAACCAAAACCATACTTTATTGAAGAAAAATGTATAAAATGTGGTGAATGTATAAAAATATGCGCTTCTGATGCAAATTGGTTTGAGCAGGGTCCAAATGGAAAGTTTGTGGCAGTCGATTACAACAAATGTATTAGATGTTACTGCTGCCATGAAATTTGTCCTGTAGATGCTATTGAAATAAGGAAATAATTAAATGATATACATTATAACAGCATTGTTTGCCCTGCTGCCAATATCTGAACTTAGAGGAGCCATACCCTATGCAATAGCAAATGGATTAACCCCTATGTTTACCTGGTTTTATTGTGTTATCCTGAATGCGGCTGTGGGTCCTTTAGTATATATTTTTCTGTCAACTTTTCATAAATTTCTGATTAGATTTACATGGTATAAAAACCTTTTTGAAAGATTTGTTGAAAAAACAAGACACAAAATAGAAAATAAGGTAAAAAAGTATGGTTATCTTGGAATAACTCTATTTGTTGCAATTCCTCTGCCAATTACAGGTGCATACACCGGAACACTGGGCTCATGGATATTAGGCCTGGAACCTAAAAAAACATTTTTAAGTGTTCTAATAGGTGTAATAATTTCTGGAACAATAGTATTGGCAATTACATACTTTGGTATTGAAGCTTTGTCTTTTTTAACTAAAGACTTATCACATTAACTATAGGAAATAAACTTGGCTATTGATCTTAAAAATGAACTCAATGACAAGCAGTATCTTGCTGCTGCACAGCTTAACGGACCACTTCTGATTATTGCCGGTGCAGGTTCAGGTAAAACACGAATGATAACATTTCGTATAGCCCATATGCTGGATTCCGGTATTCATCAATCTAATATTCTTGCACTTACTTTTACCAATAAGGCTGCAAAAGAAATGGCAGAACGGGTAAAAACACTTACAAACAAGAAATTAACAAATTTAACTGTTTCAACCTTTCATGCTTTTGGAGTTAAATTATTAAAAGAAAGTATTTCTAATCTGGGTTACAAGGAAAATTTTAGTATATATGATCAAACTGATAAAATTTCGGCAATAAAAGAAGCTGCCAGAGAGTTAAATATATCTCCGGATGTTTTAGATATTTATGAAGTATCAAATCTTTTCTCATCTATAAAAACAAACAGAGAAAAATGGACTGATACTAATAATAGTTTTAAACCTTTATATGACGAATACCAGGAATATCTTTTTAATCACAATTCAGTTGATTTTGATGATCTTATTATCCTTCCTGTAAAAATATTTACTAAGTTTCCTGATATTTTAAAAGGATACCAGCTTAAGTACCAATATATTATGGTAGATGAATTTCAGGATACATCTCTTGCCCAATACAAATTAATTAAACAACTTGCACAGGAAAATAGAAATGTCTGCGTTGTTGGAGATGATGATCAGTCAATCTACTCATGGAGAGGTGCAAATTATCAGAATATAATTAACTTTGAAACTGATTTTCCAGAATTGACTGAAATAAAACTGGAACAAAATTATAGATCTACAGAAAATATTCTTGCTGCTGCCAATAGTTTAATTTCTAATAATACAAATAGAAAAGAAAAACAACTTTGGACAGGTATAGGACATGGGAAATCTATTGAAATATACTATCCTGAAAATGAATCAAGAGAAGCAGACTTTATCTCTGAAATGATAAAAAGCTTTCATTTAAAAGAGAATCTAAAATATCATGATTTTGGAGTACTTATTAGAACAAATAATTTAAGTACACTAATTGAAAACTCATTTTTAGCTGAAAATATTCCTTATAAGGTCTCAGGTGGTCAAAGTTTTTTTCAACGAAAAGAGATAAAAGATATTATTGCTTATCTTCGTATACTTAATAATCCTGATGATGATATTAATTTCTTGCGAATTCTAAATATGCCTCGAAGAGGTTTAGGTAAAGCAACACTACTTAAAATAAGAGAAATTGCAAAAGAAAAAGATTGCAGTCTCCATGCAGCCGCGACTGAACTCCGGTGGACAGGAGACTCTCCCCTATCTGATAAAATTAAAAGTAGCCTACAGGAATTTATCGATTTAATTGCAGAATATAAAGAGATGCTGGAAGAAGAAGATTCAAATAAAACAAAAATTATAAAAGATCTTATAGAAACAATTAATTACTGGGGTTTTTTAATAATTGAACATCAAAAAAATGAAAAACTTGCAAAATGGAAGTATAAAAATATTAGTATATTTATTGAACTCTTTGAGAAATGGGAAAAAAAACCGGACAACAAAGGAAAAGACCTTGGAACATATCTAAACAGAATAACTCTTATGACCAGAGCTGAAGATGAAGAAGGAGACAATGGACAGGTAAATTTAATGACCATACATGCTTCTAAGGGACTTGAGTTTGAATATGTTTTTCTTGCTGGAGTAGAAAAAAATATTATTCCCCATGCACGATCTATAGAGGAAAATCCTGATAATATTGAAGAAGAGAGACGCCTTTTTTATGTAGCAATTACAAGGGCAAAACAAAAGTTATTTATGACCAGCTGCAAAACAAGAAAAATTCGTTTTGAAATTGTCGATACAGGTCCTTCTCCATTTTTAGAGGAAATTCCAAAAGAACTAATTAAATTTCACACTCCACTGGAAGATGTAGAAGGCGATGAAGCATTGGATTATTTTGAACAGATGAAGAGTAAATTTAACTAAGTAAAATTATTCTTGTATCGACAATAGTACAACTACAGATTTTGCCGTAACCAAATAATTTTCCTGATTTTCCAGATTTTCTTCATTTCCAAACACAGGAATATCTGCATCACCCGATAGACTTGTATCTATCGCTCTAAACCATGAAGTTCCTACTGGAGGAGAACAAAGTTTAAATACCTGATCTTTCATACTTGCATTAAACATAAGGAAAAAGTCGTTATCATCCCTGTCAGCATTAATTTCAGCTTCTGTTCCATCAAGTCTGTAGGCCAGACAATGATCCATACTATCCCAATCCGGAGGATTCCCGTCACGGTTATACCAGGTAATATCTGGGATTGCATTAAATGTAGAATCTTTTCCAAGATAAAATTCAGGCCTATGAAAAGCAGGATGTCTTTTTCTGAAATTAATCAGCTTCTTTAAAAAAGTAAAATTATCAATATTTTTATTTTTTAAATCCCAGTTATACCAGGATACTTCATTATTCTGACAATAAGCATTGTTATTTCCCCCCTGAGTTCTTAGGAATTCATCTCCACCAAGAATCATAGGTGTTCCAAGAGACAACATAAGTGTTGCCATTAAGTTTTTTGCCTGTCGATACCGAATATCCAGAATTGAAGTATTATGAGTTACACCTTCCTCTCCATAGTTATAACTTAGGTTATTATCACCACCGTCACGGTTATCTTCTCCATTTGCTTCGTTATGTTTATTATTATAACTTACCAGATCATAAAGGGTAAAACCATCATGAGATGTTATAAAATTAATAGAGTGAAAAGGTTTTCTGCCATCTCCCATAAAAAGATCGGAACTTCCTGTTAATCTCGTAGCCAGAGCTTGTACAAAACCCTCATCTCCACGCCAAAA
>JAOZPU010000194.1 GCA_029932585.1 Spirochaetia bacterium
GGAGTTTTCATGAAGAATAAGAAATATATTTCTCTACTATTAGTTTTTCTTTTTTCCTTTTTTATCTCTACAATTTCTCTTTCAGCTCTTTACGAAGACCCTATTGTTATAATTTCTCCAATAAAATCTGCTTTAGGTGGTCCTCATGTAACTATGGATAGTGGTTTTTCCGGTCTCATGAACAATCCCGCAGGATTTTATTCTGCAGAACCGGAATTTAGTATTGGGGAAATAACTATGGGTCTGAAGGGACCTGTATTTGATATTGCTAATTTAATAATTACGAACGATATGGCTGCACTACCTGCTATGCTGCAGGGTATCTATGTTGGTATGGATATGTTAGGGCCCTTATCTTTTGGATATATAGGAGATGGCCTTGGTTTTGGTATTTATAGTAATTCCTACTCTACAATTTCTTCCAGTGGTCCGTTAACTGTAAAAGCAGATATTGGTTCAGAGATTATTTTAACTGGTGGATATGCTCTGAGAATTCCCCTTCCACAAGCTGATATTAATCAACTGGATGTAGGGATGTTGTTAAAGGGTACTTTTAAAGGGGAGCTTTCTTTTGAAGAATCTGCACTGAATATAATGAGTGTTACCCTTGCTTCTCTAATGGGAGAAGAATTTAACTTTATTACAGGAATAGGTGTTGATCTTGGTCTTCGTTATTCTTATAAAAATCTATTTACTGTGGGTTTAGTTGGTAGAGATCTGTATTCGCCAACCCTTCGAAATGTTTATACAAATTTCAATGAATTTTCAGCTGGAACAGACCCTATAAATACAATTAATGGTATTGTCCCAATTGCTTTTGATCTAGGTGTTATGTATTCTCCGGACTTTGAATCAAAAAATCTTTTTATAAGTGATATAAAAATTTATCTTGATTACAGTGATATACTGGATTTTTTAATGTATCCGGAATTGTCAGTAAATCCTATTCTTAATTTGGGTTTTGGAACAGAAGTTTCAATGCTTAATATTCTTGATGTTCGTGCAGGGTTTTATCAGGGCTTATTATCTGCAGGCCTGGGACTTGATCTCTATTATTTTAAGATGAACCTGGCAATGTTCGGTTCGGAGCTTTCTACAGAACCCGGACTGCAGCCTGTATATAATTTACAGTTGGGTTTTGAATTTAGGATTTGATATCATGTCTTTTTACAAAAACTATTGACATTTTCTGAGCTGTTTTGTATAGTCCATCGTACCCGGAAAAGACCAATTTAAACAAAACAAAAACCTTATGTTTTTGTTTGTTGATTCTCGGGCCGCTAGCTCAGTTGGTAGAGCAACGCCCTTTTAAGGCGTGGGTCACAGGTTCGAATCCTGTGCGGCTCAAGTTGAATATGTCTCCTTCGTCTAGTGGTTAGGACACCGGGTTTTCATCCCGGCAACAGGGGTTCGACTCCCCTAGGAGATGTAGCTCTTGTCAAAAGAAAACTCTTTTGACAAGGGCTTTTTTTTTGTCCTCATCTGTTATATAGTTTAAAAAAATGAAAATTTTATAATGAGGTGACTATGAACAGGAAGTTGGTTTTAGTTGTAATAATATCTTTGGTAATATCTTTTTTGGGAGTACCTCTGTTTTCTCAGAGTTTGAAAGGAATTAGTTTTGGAGGAACAACAGGGCTTATAACTACTCCTACAGGAAGAATTGGATGGGAGCAGTCAACTGACCTTGGCCTGGATGTAGGATACCATTTTTCTACAGATAGAGCCTTTGGCGATAATGAAAGTATTCTAAATTTAACTTTCGGTTTATTTAAAATACTGGAGCTTGGCGGAACCTTTGATTTGCAGCCTGGAACAGATGAGAGTGATATTCTTTTCTTTGGAAAATATCAGATGTTTAATGATGGTAATTCCGGAATGGCTCTGGGAGGTAGTTTTCAGCTTATAGATCTTGCCTCGAATAGTAGTCAGCAGTTTGGGCAAATTTACCTTGCATCAACCTATTCCGGAGATTTTATGAATACTCCTGCAGCTACTACTCTTGTTTTTGGAAAAACTTTTAATATAGCTCAAAACTGGAATAATCAGATCGATTTTTCTATGGGGTTCGATCTTAGTCTGTTTCCTGAGGCGTTTCATGGTTATCTTCATTGGATAAGTGAATTTTCAAATTATTCTTACAGTGCAGATTCCAGAATAACAAATGCAGATTCCAGAGGAGCATTTAATACTGGTATAAGGATTGATATTATGCCTAGCAGCCCTTTTAAATTTGTTGTTGATGCTACCTTGATGGATGTGTTTGACTTAGGAATTAATAATTTTGCAGTTGGTGGCTCTTTTGGGTTTTCGTTGAGGTAGGTAATATATGAAAAAAATAATCCTGAAAGCTGAAGATCTTGATGGTTATCTAACAGAAAAAGACAGGGCTAATATAAAAAAACTTGATGATTTTTATGCTGAGGCAACCAGTTCTTTCGAAATTCTTTCTTCTTCTCATAATGAGGAACGCTTAAAAAAGGAAAAAGAGCGTCTTATTGGATTGTATGATTCCATGGGTCAGTTAATGCAGGATATTGCTTCTAAAGAGGAGCACCTGCATATATATCCCTTTGACACACCTGTAGAAAATCATGGGGAAGCTTCAAGGTTAATTGCAAAGCTGCGAAATAAAAAAACACAGCATCAGGAGTTTGTTTACTATATACAAAGAGCATATGAGCTTCTTTTCAATCTTGCTTATGGTGAAAAAAGTAAATCTGGGAAAAAGAATTATCTTGTAATTGATACTCCTGTTAAATATCCTGTTCAGAATTATGCTATCCATAAAATACCGGATGTAGATCACCTGGTTGAAAATACAGTCATGTGCGTAATGCTAAGGGGTGCACTTTTACCATCGATGATTATGAGTAAAGAGATTGAGGAGTATTCTTCCTCTAATTATGTCACCCCCTTTGCGCTGTTTAAAATAAAGAGAGATGATTCCAAAAAAGAGTATAATATGGAATATGTTTTGGATTTGGATAAATCTTTTTATGATCTTGAAGAATTAAATGGAAAAGATCTAATTTTTGCAGATCCTATGAGCGCTACCGGAGGAAGTTTAGTTACTAATTTAAAATATATTCTTGATCAGGGTGTGAAGCCTAAATCAATTAAATGTTTTAATGTTATTTCAGCCTTAAAGGGTTCTCTCCGTGTAATAAGAGCTATAGAAAATGTTGAAATTTATACTCTTTGGATGGATCCTGTTTTAAATGATTTGGCTTATATAGTTCCTGGTCTGGGAGATGCTGGTGACAGGTTGAACGGAGAGGATGAGAAGGACTATCCCAGGAATATTATACAGCTCATTGCTGACTATGGAACAAATATTACTTCTCTTTACAGGGCTCAGCTAAAGAAAATTGAGGAAACTGTACTTGGTTGATTTCGGAGTATAGAATATTTATTATGCGATCAATTATTATTTTATATTTTAGTATTCTGATTATTGTTCTTTCTTCATGTGCTTCTGTTTCATATGAAAAAGAATTAGTAGAAGCTTATTATAATCTGGGAAATGCTTATAGTGATCTTGGGAAGCTTGAGCAGTCATCCGCTGCTTTTGTCAGAGCTCTTCAGATTGACCCTTCTTTTCCCAGTGCTGCCTTTAATCTTGGTTTAGTTCAAATCCAATCAGGAAATTATCAATCTGGAATAAAGGTTCTTGAGGATCTTTTGAAGAAGGAGCCTGAAAATATTTTGGTTCTAAAGGTTCTTGCCTGGGGTTATTACCAAAATAATTCAATACTAAAATCAATTGAAATTTATGAATCGATAGTAAAAATAGATCCATTCAATGTAGATGTTCTAAATAATCTTACAATTCTGATGATAAGTATATTGATGTATGAAGATGTGTACCCTTACCTCGTAAGACTGGAAGAAGCAGGTGTGGAAACTGGCAGTAATTATTATAATTTGGGATTAACAGAAAGAGAGCTGGGAATATCTACTGGATTGAAGTGGTTTGAGAAGGCCTATGAAAAAGAATCTAGTCTGGAAAAGAATGTTATTGCTCTTATAGGTGCTCTGAAAATTGATCTGGATTATAATAGGGTTGTAGAACTGTATGATGTTCTCTTAAGTATGAACTCTAAACCGGAATTTTATTTTGACAAGGCTTTTATATTACTAACCTCAATTGAAGATTATGAAAAAGGAATACCTGCTTTAGAAGTTGCTCTTCAAAAGGGTTTTAATGATAATGAAAAAATTGACGAATTGAAAAACTATAATGATCTTCTGGATAAAGATAAAATTTTAGGTGTTTTTATTGACTATCCCCCAATTGAGCCCCTGATTGAGTCTGAGGTTCCGGAAATTCAGGATTGATGCCGCAGTCCGGGGAGCAAAATATATTTTCTTTGTTTCTGGAACTGACAAAATATTTTCCACATGCTGTGCAGCTCCTGTAATATGTTTTACATTCTTCTGAACAAAACATATTTTTTTCTTCCTGCTCACAAATAAAATATTTGCCGCAATTTTGACATCTTTTGTATTTATAGTCGTTATCTTCTGTCATTTTATTAAACTATACGGGAAAAAATAAGAATTGTCTTGTCTTTTTTTTGTTAGAGGTTAAACTAAACAGATAGTGTTGGTAATAAAAAGGAATAATTATGAATTGGAAAAAGAAATTGGGCAGGGGTTTTAATCGAGGAATTGATCAGTCGAAGGTTTTGATTGAAAAGGCCAGGCAGCAGGCTTTGGAGCTTGGAGAACGAACTGTACTTGATACAGAGATAAAAGAACTTAACAAAAGAGAAGAGGAGCTATATGAAGCTCTTGGTAGAGAGATCTATGCTCTTCTGGTTAATAGAGGACGTTCTTCTGTTTCCGTAAGAACCCCGGAAATTAAAGATTTTTTCCCTAAATTAGAAAAGCTTATATCAGAATTGGCAACTAAAAATATGCTATCTCAGAAAGAAGAAAAAAAAGACAATTAGCTGTTGACATTTTTGGGCTCAATATGTAAATTACCTCTCGCTGAGAGACGCTGATATGAAGCGGAAAACAGCATTTTATCAAATTAAAATTATACTTAAAAAACTCACGGAAGTGGTTGACAGTAAGCAAGATAATTTGATATAAGTACGGACGCTGTTAACGAGTAGCTA
>JAOZPU010000043.1:0-3644 GCA_029932585.1 Spirochaetia bacterium
TGTCTGAAGCTGTACAGTTTTAAAGGATTCATTCTTATTCCCTTCTATACGGTCTAGCAATAATTCTGCAGCTTTGCTCCCTATTTCCATAACTGGCTGAGCAACTGTGACACTGGCATAACCAAGAATTGATGATAACTCAAGATCATCAAAACTGCCTATTCTTGGACTATTATCCGGTTTATACCCATTGGCAATAAGATATTTTATTGCACCCATATGCATAAAATCATTGGCAATAAAAACCTGTTCCGGGGGCTCAGGAAGATTCATAATCTGTTTCATTAGATTAAAACCACTATCTACATGGAAATTACCAATAAGTATAAGTTTATTATCTTTCTCAAGCTTATATTCTTCAAGTGCCTGTATGTATCCTTCATAACGCTCCCTGGCATTGCTCAATTCAATAGAACCACCAATAAAAGCTACTTTGCTCTGTTCCCTGGCAAGGAGATATGAAACGGCAAGATAAACACCATTTTTATTATCAACCACAACTGCATCAGCATTAAAATCTGCAGTAAGACGATCAGCAAAAACAACAGGGATTCCAGCATTTCGAAGAACATTAAAATGAACACCAGTATCTGAAGTTGGTATAACGATCACCCCGTCTACAGATTTTTCTATTAAAAGTTCAGCCCTACGGGCTTCCTCTTCTACTGATTCATTTGTATTGCAAATAATTAGACTGTAACCGGATTTTTCCAGAGCCCCTTCTATTCCCCGGGCTATATTCATAAAAAAATCATTTGCAATTTCCGGAGTTATTAAACCAATTGTTTTACTACGACTTGTTTTAAGGCTCCTGGCAATAGTATTAACCCTGTAACCACTCCCAGCAACAGCTTTACGAACTTTATCTCTGGTAGATAGTGTTGTTCCTGGTTCATTATTAATTACTCTGGATACTGTAGCTGTAGATACCCCGGCAAGTTCTGCCACATCTTTTATTGTCACCGCCATCCTAGATCTCCTCTGAATATTTATCGATACCTTCAAGATAAAGATCACCACCGTAACAATCATTAATAACAATTAAAGGCATATTTTTAACCTTAAGCTTTCGCAATGCTTCCGGTCCAAAATTATCAAATGCAATTACTTCGGCTTCAACAATTGATTCTGATAATAATGCAGCAGCCCCGCCTGTTGCTCCAAAATAAACGCCACATTTTTTTACAATTAAATCTTTTACTTTTAAGGATCTGGGACCCTTTCCAATCATACCCCGCATACCTGCCTCAAACATGGCAGGAACAAAAGGATCCATACGATAGCTTGTTGTTGGACCGGCCGACCCAATAACCCTGCCTACAGGAGCGGGTGACGGACCAACATAATAAATAACAGAACCAGATGCATTAAAAGGAAGCTCGTCACCATTATTAATCATCTCCTGGAGCCGTGTATGCACCATATCCCTGGCTGTATATATTATTCCGCTTAACAACACCTCATCACCTATACGAAGTGTTTTTATAACTTCCTCTGTTAGGGGTGATTCAACTCTTTTTGCTTCATTTCCCATCTATACAATCCTCGTTTTAACTCTGGCGGCATTACACTGTATATTTACTGCTACTGGAAAGGTAGCAATATGCCTGGGGAAAACCTCAATAAACAGATCCAGAGCAGTAATCTTTCCACCAAGACCTGCAGGACCAATTCCAAGTTTATTCACATCCGAAAGCCAGTTTGTTTCCATTAAAGCAATTTCAGGATCACTGTTTCGGACACCTATTTTTCTAAGAAGAGATTTTTTAGCCATATATGCAACATAATCAAATGTTCCTCCAACTCCAACACCTACAATAATTGGCGGACAGGGATTTGCTCCGGCAAGTTTTACTGTTTCAAGAATAAAATCTCTTACTCCAGGAACCCCGTCAGAAGGTTTCATCATTTTTATCCGGCTCATATTTTCCGATCCGCCACCTTTTGGCATAAGGGTAATCTGAACTTTGTCTCCCGGCACTAAATCTATATGTAAAATAGATGGGGTATTATCCTCTGTATTTACAGGAGAAGTTAAGGGGTTTTTTATAATAGATTTCCGAAGAAAACCTTCGGTGTACCCCTCCCTGACACCCTGATCAACTGCATCCTTAACAGTTCCACCTGTAAAACTGACATCCATACCAATTTCCAGGTAAACCACTGTAAATCCGGTATCCTGGCATATAGGTAGTTTTGAAGCTTCAGCAATATCCTGATTTTTTAAAAGCTGACCTAAAACGGCCTTCCCTACCGGAGAAACCTCTTTGCTAACCGATTTTTCCAGTGCATCTCTTAGATCACAATTGGCTATAGTATTTGCTTCAATAGAAAGATCTCTAACTGCACGTGTAATTTCCCGAAGATGAATTTGTCTCATAAAACAACCCTAAGGGGTTTATTAGTATTTGTAAACGGAAAAATTAGAAATTTTTAATATTTATTCTTAAGGAAATATTTTCTCAAAAACTTTATAACAACAAAAAGAGCCTGAATAAATCAGGCCCTTTTATTAAGATAATAAAAATCAATCGTAGATTAAACCAGCAATATCAGCATCATCCATATTGTTTTTATCATAGAATTTTGCACCAGTATCGACATCTGCAACACTTTCACCTTTATAAGCTTTGTATGCAAGTTCAACTGCAAGATAACCAATCATATATGGATCCTGAGTAATTGAACCAAGAAAGTATTCGTTTCTAACAGCAGCTTTCTGAGCAGCACCTGCATCAAATCCAACTGCTACAAGACCTTTATATTTTGTTCCAAAATCTGCACCATCATTAGTTGCGGCAAGAAGACCCTTAACAGTTCCTTCATTAGAGCAGAAAATACCAAGGATATTTTCATCTTTAGCCTTATTCAGAACTGCTGTTGAAGCAGCTGCAGAATCTGTAGCAGAAGCAGAAGCAGGAACAACCATATATATAAAAACTTTATCGCCACTTGTTGGGTTTTTGCTGTCAATATATGCAGTGTTACCCATTACTTTAATGTCAGAAGCAGTCATAGAAGTATTGGAAATAATTAGATCTACCATTCTATCTCTAAAACCTTTTCCTCTGCTTAAAAGAGATTCACCTGCAGCATCCTGATTCATTGCAACAATTGTTACAGGATTAGCAGCAGTAGCTTTTTCGATATCACCTTTAATGGCTTCAAACATCTTTTCTGCACCTAAACCAGCAGCATTAGCGTTATTTGTCGATGCGTTTGCATAAATTACTCCTGCAGGAGCATTGGGTACACCAGAGTCAAAACCTATAACAGGAATTCCTTTACTCTTCAATTCTGCCAATTGATCAAGAACTGACTCAGTATTAAGAGCAGCCAGAGCTATAGCAACAGGTTTTTTTGCCATTGCATTATTAAGCATCTCTACCTGATCCTGAACATCACTCTCAGAAGCGGGACCTTCAAAAGTCATATCAACTTCATACTTTGCTGCAGCATCTTTAGCACCAAGCTTAACCTGCTGCCAGAAGTCATGCTGTTCACCCTTGGAAACTACTGCAATATATGGAGTTCCACCATCTTTTTGACCTGCAGCAAATGTTGGCAGAGCAAACACTGTTAATAATACGAGTACCATTAGTACAACACCGATTCTCTTGGATATTTTCATATCTCCCTCCTAT
>JAOZPU010000043.1:3744-18029 GCA_029932585.1 Spirochaetia bacterium
CCTGGAATAAGTTTTTCCCAGGTATTAAAACCTAAATTATATTTTATCCTTTGATTTATCTTTAATCTTTACCTCTGAGGCTTTCTGGTTTCTATATATATCCAGAAGTACAGCTCCAATTACCACTACACCTGTAAAGAAAGTCTGATAATGAGCTTGTAAATCCATTGAAGGTAGACCTGTCCTTAGAACACTCATTATGAAAACTCCAATAAGAGTCCCAAAGATAGTTCCAATTCCACCAGAAAGTGATGTTCCTCCTATTACCGCACCTGCTATTGCATAGAGCTCAAAACCCTGCCCCTGGGCAGGCATAACTGTTGTATAAACCGCGGCAAAAGCTATTCCGCCTATACCGGCAGTTACACCTGCAACAACATATGCCATCATTTCCCACTTCTGGACATTGACACCTGAAAGCCTTGCAGCTTCCTTATTACTTCCAATTGCAAAAATATATCGTCCCATTTTTGTTTTGGTAAGAATTACCCAGGCAATAAAGGCCACTCCAAAGAGAACAATGGCTCCTGTTGGAATTGAAAACCCATCTTCGCTTATAAACTTAAAA
This sequence comes from Spirochaetia bacterium, assembly GCA_029932585.1. GTDB lineage: Bacteria > Spirochaetota > Spirochaetia > B11-G9 > B11-G9 > JAJRQE01. Next base: position 4,313 of record JAOZPU010000043.1, read on the forward strand.
ATACTTTTAAACCATCCTGCATCTGAAGCTCGTGTAGGAAACGTTGCACTTCTAACATTAGCAACTATAGACCCAACCCCCATTGAAATCATCATAGTTCCCAGGGTGGCAATAAAAGGTGGAAGCTTCAAGCGACTAACCAGAATACCATTAAGATAGCCAAAAGCAGTACCAACACCAAGTATAAGTAGAAGAGAAGCCCACATAGGCCAACCCCAGGTCTTAAATGCCGTACCGCCTATTATTGCAGCAGCCATCATAACTGTTCCAACAGAAAGGTCAATTCCACCGGAAATAATTACAAAAGTTACTCCAATAGCAATAAAACCTATATAATAGGATGAATCAAGAATGTTAACAAAGGTGTCATAAGAAAAAAAGTTTCTTCCGAATAACCCAAAAAATATATAAAGAATAACAAGAGCGGCGGGAGCAAGATATTTCTGAATCTCAAAGTTCCCTCTCTTTTTTCCCTTCAATTTATCCATTTCTATTTACTCCTAGTCTCGTAAAGTTGCATATTTCATTATTTTTTCCTGACTTGCATCTTCTATTTTCAGCTCCCCGGTAATTCGTCCCTCACACATTACTACAACCCTGTCACTCATCCTAAGAATCTCTGAAAGTTCAGAAGAGATCATAATAATTGACTTCCCCTCTTTTACAAGCTCATTCATAAGTGTGTAGATTTCACTTTTTGCACCAACATCAATGCCCCTGGTGGGTTCATCAAAAATTAGGATTTCACTGTTTTTTATCAACCATTTGGAAATTACTACTTTTTGCTGATTTCCACCTGAAAGATTTTCTAAGATCTGATTTAAAGAGGGTGTTTTAACTTTTAGTTTCTCTATATATTTGGCTGTTACTTTTTCTACATTTTTTTTATGTATAAAAATACCATGTTCAAACTTATCATAAGAAGCTAAAATTGCATTATCAGTTACACTTAAACCAGTAGCAAGACCGTATCTCTTTCGATCCTCTGATAAATATCCAATTCCGTGAGAAACAGCATCCATTGGACTTAAAATTTTCACAATAGCACCATTTACTTCAATGCTGCCACTTTCTATTTTATCTGCTCCGAAGACTGCTCTTGCTGTTTCTGTCCTACCAGCTCCCATCAATCCGGCAAAACCCAAAATCTCCCCCTTTTTAAGAGAAAAACTAACATCCCGAACCATTCTTCCGGCATTGAGATTTTCGACCTTCAATACAGTCTCAGCATGAGGCAATACATTACTTTTAGACTTAGGTTCTTCATATATAACCCGCCCAACCATCATATTTATAATATCTTCTTTACTTACTTCTGCTGTTTTTTTTGTTCCGACATACTCACCATCTCTTAGAACAGTAACTCTATTTGTAATTTTATTAATTTCATCCATTCTGTGTGAGATATAGATCATACCAACACCTTTTATGGCCAGATCTTTCATAATAGTAAATAGTTCATTTATTTCTGTTTCTGTAAGTGCTGCGGTTGGTTCGTCCAGTATTAATATTTTTAAATCATGAGAAACTGCTTTAGCTATTTCAACCATCTGTTGTTTTCCAACTGTTAAGTTTCCAAGCATTTCCAGGGGATCAATATCCATATTCAGTCGGGCAAACAACTCAGATGTTCTTTTATTCTGTTCATCTTCATCAAGGAAAAGGCCACCTAACCTTGTAGGTTCCCTTCCTATAAAAATATTCTGAGCAACTGTAAGATGATCCATCATATTCAATTCCTGATGAATAATGCCTATACCAGCCTGAAGAACTTCTTTAGGATTCCCAGGGATAAAAGCCTTTCCCAAATAAAGAATCTCGCCTGAATCTTTGGGATAAATACCTGTAAGAGCTTTCATTAAAGTAGATTTACCGGCTCCATTTTCCCCGACAAGAGCATGAATCTCTCCTTCATTCAAATCAAAATTCACACCCTTTAAAGCATGAACTCCAGTAAAGCGTTTATCTATATTTTTCATTGATAGGATAAGATTATTTTTTTCTAACATGAAGGAATTATCACCCGGAATTTTGAATTACGAAATGGAGAATATTACGAAAAATGTTTAAAATATTCCGATTCTATTCTTTACTGACAGGAAATAACAACTCCTGATATTCTCTTTTAAACATATTATCTTTTGTTATTAGAATTGATCCTGTATCAATAAATGATTTCACCTTTTTCCCTTTAAGATATTCCACTGCCGTTTTGATGCTTAAATAACCCATATTGTATGGCCGTTGAACAACAGTTGCTTTGATAATCCCCTCTTCCAAATAAGCCAGTTCACGAACTGCATTATCAAAACCAACAACAAAAACATTTTCAGAAGCCTTTCTCTCATCTACTGCTCTGGCAACTCCCAATGCCGCTACCTCATTTAATGCAACTATGCCGCCAAGATATTCGTTATTAAGTAGTTCCATTGTTATTTGATAAGCCTTTTCGGGATCAACATCACAGAACCATGTTCCTGAAACATCTTCTCCATCAAGAGCTTCCCTTACACCGGCTTCTCTATCTATTGCTGTAGCTGTACCCTTAATATGGCTTACTATTGCTATTGTTTTTCTATTATTTAAAGAGATAAGCCTTCTCATCTCTGCTCCGGCTTTATTACCTGCATCAATATTATTTGTAGCTATGAATGAGACAGGTATATCAGAATAAACTCCGGAATCCATTGTTATCACAGGGATTCCTAAGCTATCAGCTTTTTCAACAGAATCTACAAGACGTTTATAATCATTTGCTGCCAAAACAATCAGAGGAGGCCTCTCAGCAATTACTGCATTTATAATATTTATCTGCCGGTTGATCTCTTTTTCAAACCTGGGACCGGAGATTCTAACCTGAACACCGAATTCTTTAGCTGCTTCATCAATTCCCTGTTCCACAACCTCCCAAAAATCCATAGGTTGCCCCTCAATAGATTTTAAAACTATTTGAATAGGGTCGGTTAATTCCAGTTCCTCTGCTGTATTTTGATTATAAAAAAATGAAAGGACAATAAACAACACAAAAGCAGCAACAAGACTTAATAGAAACAAATACCAGTTTTTCATAATAAATCCATTTCCTTTGAAGGTATTAGAACAGTAATTCTGGTTCCTCCACCCTCGGCATGATAGTATGATAATCCGAAATCTCCTCCAAAATAAAGTTGAATACGTTCATGAACATTATGAACACCCATACCATGTCGTGATAATTTTGAATCGTCAATAGAACTATTGAGAGACTTGTTCAAATTATCAATCTCCTTACTTGTCATACCCTTTCCGTTATCAATAACTTCCAATTCGATATTTCCATCAATCTCTTTGCCGGTAATATGCAATACTCCCTTATGGTCGACTTCTTTTATTCCATGATATATTGCATTCTCCACAAGAGGCTGTAAAGTTATTTTTAAAATTGTACAATTATAAAGCCCCGGGTCAATGTTTATAGCATATTCAAATTTATCCTTATAGCGCATTTTTTGAATTGTAAGGTAAGATTCAACATGTGCAATTTCATCACTAATAGAAATAAACTCCCTTCCCTTACTTATACTAATTCGAAATAATTTTGAAAGGGCAGAAGTCATAAGTACAACTTCTTTATTTTGTCCCATTTCCCCCATCCAGATAATGGAATCCAGAGTATTATAAAGAAAATGGGGATTTATCTGAGCCTGAAGAGCCTTTAGATCACTTTTTCTTTTTAATTCCTGCTCTTTTATATTTACTTCCATTAAATTTCTTATATGCCCAACCATTGTATCATATTCTCTGGCAAGTTCTCTTATTTCATCTGTGGCTTTAATCGAACCAACAAGCTTAAACTCTCCTGTATCAACACTCTTCATTACTTCCTGTAATTTTCTAACAGGTTTTGTAATACCTGTCGAGATCCTATTTGTGGCAAAACCTACAACTAAAAATAATACTAATCCAAGAATCGCATACGAAACCTGAACATACTGCCAGTCTGTAACTATATCACTGTCATTTGTTACACTGATAATATGCCAACCTGTAAGAGAGGATGTTTCTATCATAAAGTATTTATCTTCATCATGAAAAAAAGGTTCGCCGTTTTCTCCTAATAAAGCATAAATTGAATCGATTGGTTCTATACGAAGTTCACTGTAAATTAACTGCTGGGAAGGATGAAATATATAATTTTGTTCAGAATCAATTATAAAATTATATCCTTTCCTTCCTACAACAAGAGATTGACACAAATCTTTTATCTGATTAAATTTCAGATCAACAAGCAAAACCCCCAAAGATTCATTATTATGTGTCGAAAATATCTCACGGCTTAATGAAACAACCCAGGAATACCGGCCGGCGACAATATTTTGAACATAAGAGGAAGAAACAACAGTTTGACCGGATCTATTAATTGCATCCGTATACCATTCTTTATCAGAGATATTAGTCCATGGATTCAAGGCTGTATCAGGATCACCTGAAATTACAGTACCATCATGTCCAACTATAATAATATCAGAGATATCATTCCGGGCCTGTATATAATTTCCAAGCCGCTGTTGTATAAAGGAATATTCATCAGACGATGAGTTACTACTATTTTGAAGATATTCAATTAGCTGTATATCATTTTGCACTGCAAGTGAAATTTGTTCCATTCCTGAAATATAAGAATCTACCTGTTTTACCAGCTGCTCGAGTAATATTCTATTATTTTCCAAAGTAGAATTTCTCACAGTATTCATGGTAAATCGAAAAGAAACAAGCTGCATAACAAATACTGTTGCAAAAATCATTAAAGTAAAAATCATGTATATTCGGGATTCAAGAGTTCCAAATCTTAGAGTTTTTTTCACTTTCAAAGACTCCTTCTAAACTCTATAGGTGTCATTCCTGTTGTTTTTTTAAATATAATAGAAAAGTACCTGGGATCTGTAAAACCAATTTTATCCGCAATTTCATAACTTTTATAATCAGTAGATTTTAAAAGATGTTTTGCTTCTTCTACTCTGCACATAGTAAGATACTCAATAAAAGTTTTTCCTGTCCCCTCTTTAAATAACAAACTAAACTGACTGACAGAAAGAAACACATCGTTACATATTTCCTGTAAAGAAAATGCACTGTCACCCTTTTTATCTGCAATAATATTTTTTGCTTTTTCAATCCTGGAACGAACTGCATCATTACGATGTTCCTCAATTCTATCTTCTATTAAAGATAGAAGTTTGGAAAAAAATAGCTTAGCCTGATCCATCGATTCAAGATTCCCAGGTTGATAGAGAGAGGTATCATCATCATCAAAATACAATTCCATTTCCTGAATAAAATTTAAAAATGTTATATGGAGACGTGTAAAATAAAAAGTTACCTCAATAACTGATAGAAGATGTTTTTCCAGATATTCAAAAATATTCTCCAGGGCTTTCACCGTTAAATTTCTACTCCCGGTTTTTAGCTGATAGGAGAGTTCTTTGGTTAATTCTGAATATTTTTCGGTCGAAATTTTTTCTCTGTTTCTTACGTCTTCTATTGAAAGTACTTGAGATAAGCCCAAAACTCTGGAGTAATCAACAGCATTACCGGCACCCCTATATGATTCAGGTAAGAGAATAAGATTATCTACAATATCACCACAACCAGTAGAAATTTGATCCTTTTCAAGTTTTGATACATATGTATAAACATTCTTAGCCAAAACCCGTGATCTGAGGTTAAGAGAACCTCTTTCTTTACCCTGAAGAAGAATTACAAGATCTTCTGTTCTGTTTGACAAAAGTTCATCTCCCTCCCTGAGCCCTGATTTTATGTATTCAGAAACTGTAATCCGGTCAAGTTCATTCCAGTTACCGGGAATGGATATAATACTAATCTGATAAAACATACCATAATCATTCCATCCGAAATATTTTTTTCTTCTGGTAAGAGTTTGAACATCCAATTTACCGGAAACCATTCGGTAAAAAAATCTTTCCTTTAAAAGAGGAAAACTTGCTTCCAGCTTATTCTCCATAAGTTCAAGCTGGCTCTTCCTCTCTTTAAAAAAATCCAACTCTTCTTTAAGATGCTTTAATACTTTGGAAAGTTCATCTGCTGTAATTGGTTTTAACAAAAACTCCCTTACTTTAGATTTTATAGCCTCCTGGGCATATTCAAATTCATCATAGCCTGTTAATAGAAGAACCATTACATCGGGGTACTTTTCCTCTATTTCCCGGCTTAAAGTAAGGCCATCCATTCTGGGCATATTTATATCAGATATAACAACATCAACAGAGTTTTCCTTCATATACTCCAGGGCCTGGAGACCATGTTCAAATAACCCTGTCAGTTCAAAATTATTTTGACCCCAGGGAATGCAGGAGGAGATCCCATCTCTTACAATTGCTTCATCATCAACAAATATTAACTTGTACATATATTTATCATCATTCCTAATTCTATTGAGATAATATTATCAATCGATAATTCGACGAAGAACTCTTCTAACACCTTCAAGTACATTCTGAGGCACTTTATTAACAACTCGAAATCCTCTATTTGCCAAATCGATACTACGAACCTGATCAGCAAGAACAACCATATCTCCAAAGGTTATCTCAAAAGCAGAGCTTGTTCTTTTATGTACTATTGGTGTTAATAAAACAAGCTTAAAGGTACGATTATACTCCAGCCTGGAAATAATCAAACACTTCATCCATCGATTATTTCCAATATCCATATCAATAACAGAACCAGGTATTAAGGTATTTACCAAAGTTCTCTTCCAACTGGAATAATATCTTCCCAGGGGCTGGGTGGGATATAACCATCATCCACAGTAGCCAACATTTCTTCCAGACTCATTTCTGTCTGGATCATAATTCCATCTTCTTTAGCAAGAATATCAACCTCTAATCCATTAGAAAGATTATATGTTTTTACATAATCATTTGGAACCCGAATTGCAAGACTGTTGCCCCATTTACGAATTTTTGTTTTCATTTTCCATACCTCCGCATGTATATACTTAATGATACAATATTGTATTTGATAGGTCAATAAATAAATTTTTGAAGCTATACAATCATAAAAAAAGACGAATATCAAAAACTTGGAACAGGAAGGTGATTATATTTAATGGTATTTACGAATATAATACGAAAATGTTAAAAATATTTACATTTTCAAAGGAAGGTTATGTATGATTGTCAGTCTGGGTGAAGCACTTATAGATTTTATTAGCCAGAAGGATCTGGAATTCAAGGGATTTCCCGGCGGTTCCCCTATGAACACATCTGTTGCAATTTCCAGGTTAGGTGTTCCCTGCCAGTTTCTGGGCAGAATAAGTAATGATATGTTTGGAAACCAATTGATTGATCATTTAAAGAATAATTCAGTTAGAACAGATATGGTTCTAAGAACAGATGACAGTACAACTCTTTCATTTGTTCAGAAGCAGCCCGACGGTCAGGCACAATATGGTTTCTTTGCAAATGGGACAGCTGATAGAAATTTCCCACTGGAAGAATTAAATAAAATTACTTTACCCAAAGAAGCCAGAATTATCCATTTTGGATCTATTTCTCTTTCCATGGAACCCTGCGGATCTACCATAAGTGAGTTTCTACTTAATAATACCAAAAATTTGATGCTATCATTTGATCCAAACATAAGGCCATCTCTTGTTCCGGATAGAGATAAATATATGGAACGCTTTAAAAAGCTTTGTGAAATATCTACTATACTTAAGCTTAGTGATGAAGATCTCTTTTGGCTTTATCCTGAACTTGATTCTGATAAAGCTATCAATCTTCTCCTTGAACTTGGTGTTTCACTTATAGCACTCACAACAGGTAAAACCGGAGCGATGCTAATTAATAAAAACAACAGAGTTGCATCTCCTTTATTTGATCTTCCTGTTGCAGATACCATAGGAGCAGGAGATACTTTTCATGGTGCAATGCTTTCCTATCTCTACAAGCAGAACTGGCTGGATAGAAATACTCTGAATAATTTTACTAAAGAACAACTCTCTGATATTGGGAATTTTGCAAATAAAGCCGCTGGAATAAATTGTTCCAGATCTGGAGCAAACCCACCGACAGAACATGAAATGGATAAGAACTGGGGAGTTAAGTAATGGAAGTATCTCTTGTTATATCAAAACTTATGCCTGTAATCCTTATTATTTTTCTTGGGTGGATATATTCACCAAGAGACTATCCAACGAGTCTCCAGAAACTTCGGTTAAAATAGTACCGTTTCAACGCTCCAGTTGTAACAGTTCCTTTAGATCTTTTGTGTTCATATTATCAATTTCCGACAATGGCAATTTTGATCCGGTAGGTTTAGAATTATTTTTCAATTCAATTGAGGATTTCTTTTCTTTAGAAATTTTATACAATCTTTTTTCAAGATATCTCACATGAGATTTTGTTAGATTTGTATCCTTGCTGATAAATATTACAAAATCTGTCCACCTATCTTTCACTCTAATATGATCATTAATCCGTTTATTAACTTCATCCACTTCGCCTATGTAAAGACAAATTTGAAAATTTTTCAGATTTCTTGAAAAAAGTAGATACACTCCAGGGAAAGATAATTCTTCAATTTTTTGGATAATCTTTGAATGTTTTCTCTCTCCTACGTATGCTTTTCCTGTCCAATTACTAAGTTCTACAATCTTTATATTCTTTAAATCATCTCCTGCAATATATAGTTTAATAGTTTGTCCTCGTTCATTCATTTTATTCCTTAGTTGATTAAAAATATCACTTCGTATTATTTGTAATTAAAAATATTTTCAATCATTTCCTTTTTTATTGTTCTGTAAACATAATAGTCAGAATCAATTGTTATAATTTTCTTAATGTTTAATTTCTCCGATAATACAACAAGCGATGCATCAGCAAGATCCATGGGAATATCAGAATACTTAGTTGATAATTCAATTATTCTACCAATATTTTCATTTTCTATAGCCTCAATATTTACTCCACCTAGCTGAATCCATGTTAAAAAATCTATCTGAGTCTGGACATTAAAATCTAACATATGTGATATTTCTGTTACTACAGGCCAGGTAGTGGTCAATATACCATTGTAATTTTTAAGAAAATTTTTAATTTTCTTATGATATTTATCATTCTTATTAAATAAAGCTATTATTGGACCTGCATCAATGAGAGTATTTTGCATTTAGTTTATCCTTCAATTTAGCTTTATATGTTTGAGATAGATCATTTTCACTTCCAAACCTACCAAATAATGCTTCTCCTGTTTCATATGGTGTTTTATTCTGTATATGCCGTGCATAATACTCAACAATAGCTTTTTTGATAATTTCAGTTTTTGTTACCTTTTCAACTTCTTTTAGTAGAGCAAGTTTATTGTCTATATCTTCATTTAATCGTATTGTAGTCATTTTTATTACCTCGTAATACGTATTGTATTACATCTTGGCAAAAAAGTCAAAATTTTTTAAATATAACTATTGAGTATACTGAAAATAAGCGGGATAGCTGGGGTGAATTACTGATTTTTTGTTTAATATCCATTTTATTTTCTTAATAAATTAGAATTAACTCCTGAATCTTAAAACAATTACTGCTTACGTTTAGATAAATGGGGGTGGCAATATGTATTTCACGCAAAGAATATTTCAACTGATCCACGTTCCAAAGTAAGGCGCAAACATCATGTTCATAAAAGCAGTTTACAAAAAGCTGTAAAAAACGCTGTCAGACTTTCCGGAATATCAAAGAATGTAGGATGTCACACATTCAGGCATTGATGTTAAAAGTCCACTCGATAATAAATAAAACACAATCCGTGTTCCTGTAAGTGGAGGGGAGGGGCGCGCAGCGGTTTGTCTTTGTTGCATACGGGAACCTACCCCCTTTTATTGCTACCCTGGGAACAATGTCTATAGCTGCAAGACTGCAGCTTATCTACACCAGGGCATCAACAATCGGAAGCTTGAAAAACAAAAGATAGATTTTATCAGGATAAGAAACTCCCAACCCTGTCCATAATAGGCAAAGTCACCATGTTTTCACAGGAAATATTTATCAAGAAGAGCCTTCGCGATGACATCAATACATTATTGAAAAAAAATGGGAACTATTCAGGTACTTTCCCTATCTAAAGAAGACATAGAAGGAATAAAAGGATTTTCCTTTACACGACTCAACATGCTCCTGGAGTATCTGATATACCCTCAAAACATTACCGTTTCAACGCTCCAGTTTTAACAGCTCCTTTAGATCTTTTGTGTTCATATTATTTATCCATTTTTCGCCCTGTGCTACAGTTAAATCTGCCAGTTCCTGTTTTTTTTCAAGCATAGTATTAATTTTCTCTTCAAAGGTTCCCCGGGTTATAAAACGATGAACATGTACATCCTTTCTTTGTCCAATTCGAAAGACCCTGTCCGTAGCCTGGTTTTCTACAGCCGGATTCCACCATAAATCGTAATGAACTACATGATTAGCCGCTGTAAGATTTAATCCCACACCCCCAGCTTTTAAAGAAATTATCATTATGCGGCAGTTTTTATCATTTTGAAAATTGTCAATCATTGTATCCCGCTGTTTCCGGGTAAGTTTTCCATAGAAAAAAGGTGCTTCTATCTGGAGTTCATCAGCAATAATCTTTTCAAGAATATGTCCCATCTGTGCAAATTGAGTAAAAATAAGTACTTTTTCATTGTTAAAAAGAACTTTTCGCAGAATTTCCAGAAGCTGCATAGCTTTACCGGAGATTTCCACTTTCTGACTCCCCTCTTTTAGATAAAGTGCAGGATGATTGCAAATTTGTTTTAGTCCACTGATAAGCTTAAAAATAACACCACTTCTCTCTATCCCCTCCAGTTCCGCAAGAAGTTCATCTACCCTGTTTACCAACCCTTCATAAAGAGCAGCCTGCACAGATGTTAATTCAGTATAGGAATTTAACTTTATTTTGTCCGGTAAATCACTAATAATTGCTTTGTCAGTTTTCATACGTCTCAGAATAAAGGGGGCGGTAAGTTTTTTAAAGGATGCAAGAGCCTCTCTGTCTCTAAAACGTTCAATAGGAATGGCATAAGTCTCTTTAAAATGATTCTTGTTGCCAAGAAGATTCTTCATAATAAAATCAAGGACACTCCAGTAATCCATAAGTTTGTTTTCTACAGGTGTTCCTGTCATGGCAATTTTAATATTCCCTCCAAGGGATTTTACTGCTTTTGTCCTGGAAGCATCCGGGGTTTTAATATTCTGCGCTTCATCAATTATAACTACCATCCATTTTTTCTTTTTCAATGTCTGGACATCCTGGTTTATTACAGAATATGTTGAAATAATAATCTCTGCTTCAGGATCCAATGACCTGCCGGAACCATGATAGATAGAACTTTTTAAACCGGGTGTAAATTTTTCTATCTCCCTGCTCCAATTTGTAGTAAGACTTGCAGGTACAATTATAATTGCAGGTTTTTTTACAGTTAAACTTCCCTCTTCCTTAAGTTTCAACAGTAATGTTAACACTTGCAAGGTTTTTCCCAAACCCATATCATCGGCAATAAGAGATCCCAGACCAATTTTACAATTGTGATAGAGCCACTGAAAACCTGCTTCCTGATACACTCTAAGATTTGCCTTTAGCCCATCAGGAATAGCTGTTTTTTCTACCGAAAACAGTTTATTAAAAATCTTACCAAGGGTTTTGTCTGTTTGTATGGGAATATCTTTATATTTCCCCTCCAGATTAATTCTTAACAGATCCAAAGCTCCCAAAGATACTTCACGTTCCATTTGTTTTTGAATTTTCTTTAGATCATCTTCATTTAAAACAAGATATTTGTCCTTATAGCGTACAATACCCCTGTATTTACTTATTAGTTTTTGAAATTCCTCGGGAGTTATAAAATCAGAGCCAAGAGAAAGAGCCCATTGGAACTCCATCATCTCTTCCAAACTTGTATAGCTTTTTACTTTATCCTTTTTTGCCCCCGGCTTTTCACTGAAGGATAAAGTTAATTGGGGTATAAAACTTTCCCGCAAAGTTTTTGGTAAAACAGTGGATACTCCCAAAGTTTGTAAAGCCGGCAAAGCCTTGAACCAGGTTTCCACAAAAGATTCTTCATGAACAGTAACTGCATCTTTGTTTTTAAGATAGGTATTTACAGTAGGAAGATAAGTAGAGAGTAAATTCAGATCACGAAGTAAAGGCAGTTTTTCAGGATCATCCGTTTTAAGAAAATCAGCTAATCCTATTGGCCTAATATCTTCATTTCTACTGTCCTTTATCTCTATTTCAAACAGGAAATCCTTACCTGTCTCTTCCAGTTTAATAATTGGAGTAAGGTGGATAGGACGGCTAAAGAAACGGCCAAGCCATAGATGAATAGTATGAGCATTCTCCCTGTCTTCAAAACGGGAAGGAGAGTACTCCTCTCCCTGAAAAAACAGAGCAAGAATGGGATCCTTATGTGCATCTTTTTCCGGAGTAAACATGGTATAATAATGCTGAACCATAAAAGAAATTAAAAATAGAAGCTGTTCCCTGTCTTCAAGGGCCTGGCCTGAAAGTTTTACAAGTACTTTTGGCATTGCACTTAGAAGATTATTAAAAATATCTTTGATTTCGGGATTAAAAAGGGCTGGAATCCACCTGATAAGATAACTTCCTTTATTTAAAGAATAAATTTCAGGTATTAGTGAGTGTTTTTCCAATAGTTTTAATACAAAACTGTGGATCATAATAAGATAAGAAAGTATATCAGGATAAACTGATAAATCTCCTGCAGAAAGGTTGTGAATATAATTCATCAATGCGGTAGTATTATCCCCGGAAAAAGAAAGTTTCCGGCTGCCCCGCTTTAATGAACCGGAATAGCGGTTTTTCCCTTTCAACAGACGAAAGTCTCCGCTTGTAAAAAGAATCTCTGGAATATCTTCAGATAATTCAAGGTTTTTTACATGTTTTTTTATTGCTTTCCCTATTTTTTTAGAAGCAGATGTAAAAATTTGCTTAAAGTCTTTTTTTAGATAAAAAAGAGGAAATTCTGTCAGTAATCCTTCAATAGATTCAGCATGATCCGGAATACTTGAAAAATCTATATACTCCAGCTTTTCACGATAGTAATTGTATTCCTTCTCCTCTTTTGCAAGAAGTGATTCTATATCGAGAATTGATTCCTCTTCAGATGAAGAATCAGGATGAATATTTTCCAAAAGATCAAAATCGTGAAGCTGAAAAACCAGGAAAGGATTTTTATCAATCTCATTGGCAATAATATAGACTACTGCTGCAAGATGTTTACATGGAACTGCCCAGTCGGGGCAGGAACATTTCATTTTTAAATCTTTCCATGAAGAAGGAAAAACTTTTATCCCCATTTCCAGGAGAGCATCATACAATTCTGTTGGAAGAATTCTGGCTTCTAACTGGGAAAGATAATAAGGACTTTCCATTATAAGATTGGTTATGGTCTTCTTCTCTTTAGCTGTAAACTTCCAAAGTTTGAAATTTACTTTATAAGGTTGAGGTTTTCTTCCTGCCACTTTTGCACTGATAACTGTGCCGGCTATATCTATATTTTTTACAGATCCGTTTCTCGCGTACCGCTCCCCCCTGGGAAGTCTGTTGGAAAAGTCAATTTCGTCCAGAGCCTGGAGCCATTTCTTTCCCCACCATGTGTGTCCAAATTTAATTACTGCCATGGATCAAGTGTATACAAAGATAAATTGAATTACCAGAC
>JAOZPU010000044.1 GCA_029932585.1 Spirochaetia bacterium
TAAAAATTAGCAAATTAGACTGGGATCAATTTTTTGAAACTTTTAAAAATAATAACTCAGTAAGAGATTCTTATCATATTATATTCCCAAATGAAGTTTTTATATTACCATTGGATTGAAAATTAACGGGTAAATAGAAAATAATTGCTATTGCTGTATTCTGAATTAAAGGTATAACCATCCAGATTGAATTTTTTTAATTTTTCAGGAGAAGAAATCATTTTCCTAACTATATACCCTGCCATTTTTCCTCTTGCCATTTTAGAATACATAGGAGGATATTTTATCTTTTTGTTTGAAATCTCTCCAAATGCAATATCAATTTTAGAGGCTTTTAATTTGGAAAAGTTAATAACTTTACTATATTCATTTGAAGCCAGGTTTATTAAAAATTCTTTATTGGTATAAATAGAAAAATAGTTTGTTATCAATTCATTCCAATAATTGTAAAGATTATTGGAATGGATTGTTTTTAGTATTGTTTTCATATCAAGGCGATACTCCTCAATACCATCTAATGGTTTTAATACTCCATATAAACCAGATAAAATTCTTATTTTATTCTGGGAAAATTGTATTTGCTTTTTATTTAAACTTAAAGAGTCCAATCCTTTAAAAACCGCTCCCCTGTAAGCAAAAATTGCCTGACGGCTGTTTTGTAGATCACCGGAAAAATTATTTAGAATAAGTTGAACTTTTAGAAGAAGCTTTTCACTTAAATTCATTACATGTTTTAGATCATCACTTTCCATATTTTTTAACAAATTAATTAAATTATTTGCATTTTTATAAAAAAAAGGTTTATGAATGGGATATTTATTTGGTATCGCGTCCACTAAATTCATAGTCTTAGCTGGAGAAAGTAGTATTATCAAAATTCTACTTTATACCATTTTTATTCATAGGAATTGAATATTTTTGATCCTCAATTTTTATATGATTAAACAACCACTCTTTTAAAAATACAAGTACTCCTATCATATCAAATTCTTCACCTTGTTTCATTTTTTCTATGTAATCTGCCACCTGTGATAGCAGAGCAGTATGTTCAGATAGTTGTCTTGGAAGTCCCTGATAATTAATATTTTTCATTAAAATTTGTTCATCAGCAAAATGTTTAGTAGTAAAATCAAGTAAATCTTCCATTATGGGAATAAGAGATTCTATTGGCGATTTCAATTTAAGTTCTGTATGTACCTGGTTTATATATTCAAAAATCCTTTTATGTTGATCATCCATGTTGTTAACTTTAACACTATATTCTTCAGTATATCTTGCTAAAACACTCTTTTCTTTATCTATAGCATCAATTATGGAAGAGGGTATATTTACCTCTTTAATATGTTTATATATCTCTTCTCCGGCTCCTGCAGCTTCCATAGTGTAAGCATACATAGCTACTGAATCTTTTTTCATTAAATCACTATCTGTGCTCATTCCTTCCGACTCTTCCAGCATATTGTCTGATCTTGAAGCACTGTGAGCAATTTTTTGATTAACTTCTTCTATGGCAATTTCACTTTGCGAAACATTTTCAATAACAAGATTAATTTGATCCATAAATATTTTTATATTATTTGACATATCCCTGGAAGTTACAGACTGTTCCTCTGTTGCAGCAGCAATATTATCAACAAGATTGTTCATTTTATGGATTACTGTAGATATCATTTCCATAGAAGAAACTGTGGCTTTTATACCATTTTGAATTTCATTTACCTTATCAGTTATCTCTTCAGTTGCATCTTTTGATTGTTTTGCAAGTTCTTTGACTTCACTTGCAACAACTGCAAACCCTTTTCCTGCACTTCCTGCTCTGGCCGCTTCAATTGTAGCATTTAAAGCAAGGAGATTTGTCTGATCAGCAATGGAAGTTATTGTCTGAGTGACAATATCAATCTCTTTTGATGCATTTTTTAGTTTTTCAAAATTTTCTGAAGCCTCTTGTAGTACCTCAAGTGAATCATTGCTGTATGCTTTGGCAGAACCAGTATTTTGTGCAATTTCAGTTGCCGAATTAGATAATTCAGTGGTTGCAGTAGAGATAATATCAATATTGTTTATAGATTGAGTTGCATTATCAGAAATAGATTTCATATTAATAGTAAATTCTTCTACTGCAGAAGAAATAGTAAGAAAATCACTATTTATTTCTGAAAAACTTTTTTTAAAACCATTTGATTTCTTATTTATTTCACCAGCGAAATCCATCATGGATTTTGCAGTAACTGTTAACTCTTTAGATGCTAATTCAAATGAATGAGCACTTCTATGAAGATTTGAAAAGATATTTAAAGTATTTTTTTTCGAAAGACCTTTCATTTTTATTACTCCTGGGGTTGTATAGGCAAGCAGGGACGAAGTCCCGACCAGTCTTATCTATTTTTATTATAATAGATTATTTAATTATTTCAAAATCATTTATAAAAAAAAGGGAAATTTTGTTAATAGGAGTAGAAAGCAAAAAAAAAGGTTCCATCTTTAAAAGATGGAACCAAGCTCCCTCGGACAGACTCGAACTGCCGACCTAGTGGTTAACAGCCACCCGCTCTACCAACTGAGCTACAAGGGAAGGTATTTACGACCTGTGTAATTTACACAATCATAGAAATTATGTCAATAAGCTTTTTGCAAAGTATTACAAATATAATTCAATGTTTGATTGCAAATAAAATTAATAAATATTACCTGGATAAATATAATTAAGTACCTCTGATGCTAGTTTAGTAAGTCTAAGAATAGTTTCCTTAGAAGTTCCTGGAATTGCAGACTTATAGACTGGATAATATGCTGAAATATGTAGAGGAATATCCGGATTTAAAGAAGCAATAAAATTAGCAATATCTAAAATTTCTTTATCTGAATCATTTTCTCCTGGAATAATAAGGGTAGTAATTTCCAGATGTGTAAGTTCTGCTGCAAGTTTAATAAAATCTTTTACAGGTTCTATTTTTCCACCAACTTTATTATAAAAAGATTGTGTAAAAGCTTTTAAATCGACATTAACTCCATCCATTAAAGATAATAATTCTTTAGCAGGTTCAGGATTCAGGAAACCATTTGTAATAAGAACATTGTTAATACCATTTTTACGGGCTAATTGGGCACATTCCATAATATATTCAAAATGAATAACAGGTTCGGAATAGGTATAAGCTATTGATTTTAATCCTTTTTTCTTTGCCATTTCTATTATTTCTAAAGGTGAAAAATAATTATTTTTGTCACTTAATTCTGTTCCCTGAGAAATAGTATAGTTTTGACAAAACTGACAGTGAAAATTGCAGCCGTAAAAGCCAATGGAAAGTATTTTTGAACCGGGTAAAAATCGATTAAGTGGTTTTTTTTCTATAGGATCAATATTTACAGCAGATAGAATACCTTTAAAGGGAAGTCCCAGGTGCATTTTATTATTAGTGCGAACAAAGCATATTCCTGACTTCCCCAGAGCTATTTTGCAATTATGAGGACATAGAGTACATTCGAGCTTAGTTGATTGTTTGTTTGTATATGCCATTATGGCTTATGTATATCACTCTCTTTTAATATTTGATGTAGAAGTTCACTATCGTTCATGTATCGTATTGGATCGTCAACTTCAAAGGGTTCATATTTAAGACCTAAGCTCCCTTTATTTATCCATAGTTTAACCATCAAAAGATTTTCACCAGTATCTGTAGCAATTCCAGGAAGATCTTCATAATGTACAATATCTTGTATTCTAAATTCATAAAAAATAGTGTGTGAACTAAAAGGATCAGAAATAAGAAGCAATTTTTCCTGATCATATGGATGTTTTCTTGCAGATCCTGTAAAACTAACTGCACAATTTGCATAGTCCATTTTTGATTTATATTTTGTAATATTATACAGTGGTTGAGTCTCTATATATTTAGTAATACTCATAATTTAACTCCCGGTATGGAGTACTTTATCTAATTCCCGTTCAGGTATCTTATGAAAATACTCCATCAAATCTTCTTTAAGATCTTCTTCAAGATCAATAAAACCAAGTGAAAGTACATTGTTATTTCTAATAACTGTTACAGATATTGTATTAAAAGATTCCTTAAGTCGCAAGGTGCAATTAGATAAAACTATTCCTTCTTTAATATCCTGTGTAACCTGAGGAGATTCAGGTTTAAAACTTATACCACCTATTGAAATATCTGTAATTTCTCCATTAATTAAGGATGGAGTATGAGGATGAGTAAATATAAATTCAATATCTTCGGTTACCGTGCTTAAATATCTTCTACTAATTCTTTTATCATCAATAACATTATATCTGGTAAAAATATCCTCAAGCTGACCAAGGACTGCAGGGTCATTGAAGTTATCAGAAATAATTCCATTTACTTCTAAAGAACTTGCCTTTGTGCTTTCTTCTGTTGGGAACTGTTCACCTTTAAGTAATATAAAGACTGAGTTTTCTTTAGATAGCATGCTTCTCAGTACTGTAATAAATGGTTTCCAGTGCCTTGGGAAATCAACAGCACTAAAAATTACCAGATCAGGTTTAATTTCTTCAATATTGTCCAGAGCTTTTATAGGGTTGCGATAATGAATGAAATCAAATCCTCTTGGAGCTAAATGTTCTATAACCTGATCTTTCAGGTTGTCATGTTCAATTACTAACAGAGTTTTCACTATTTTGTTCCAAGGTTTCTAACATCATAGTTATATATAGACCATATATTTCCAAAACGATGCAGATAATATGTGTATTTTTTAAGTTCGGTATATTCTGGAAAAATAAATTCCTCATTTACTACTACAGTAGCTTCATTATGTGTATAACTTGTTTTTAAAATTTCAAAAGAGGAAGGTGTTAACAGAATATCATTATCAACCCGTTTATTTTTAAGTTGAGTTTTATAATCTTCAATTAAAGCAAGCTGTTTTTCTTCTGAAATAGAGTTATATTTATGTTTAAGGTCAGGATGATTTAAAAGTAGCCCCTTTATATCAAGATAAAGGAAAAACTTATTCCAGGCACTCTTTAATCTAGCTTCAATGGTATATCTTACAACTTCATCCGGAGGCATAGCAATTAATTCCAGAATTTCACCCGTTTCAAAATCTATTTGTTCTTTAAAAACAGGAATGTTCATAGAAGGACGAACAGAAAGTGTAAGTTTATTAGATTCAATATATTGAGTAGAATAGCCTAATTGAAACTCCGGATAGAACTTTGCTTGTAATATGTATATTCCACTCTCTTCAATTTCAACATAATCATCCAGATCAGTAACAAAAGCGTACTCTTCACCTGGAAGAAGTGTAATCCCCCGGTAAAAAACTGGATTATTAGTTCGGTGACTTAAAATATATTTGTTTGATTCCTGTAAAGAGATATTTGTAAGTGTTTTTACAAAAAAATTAAAATTAAAGGAGCGAATTTCTGCAGAATTGAATGTGAAGTTTTCCAAAGAATTATTTATAATTCTAACTTGAATTTGAATCTCAGTTTCAGGATAGTATATCTCTTTATCAAAAAAACGAATTGAAACTGATACTTCTTCTGAAACTGCAAAAGTTAATGACGCAAATGTAATTGACAGATATAATAGCATTATGATTTTTTTCAAAATATTTCTCCATAGTAACCATTATAATTTTCGGATTATTATATGATAACATTATTCATAAATTACCTGGATTCAATTTTAAAGGATTATTCTCCTTATAAAAAGACTTTAAACAGCTTAATTTCAAACAATTTTCCTATTTATATTGATGGTTCCGATGGTTTTTTCAGAACATACCTTACAGAAAAGCTTGCCAACTTGTCAAAAGGAAGCACTTTGGTTGTAACTACCACTGAAAAAGAAGCTAAAATAGTATTAAAAGATTTCCAGGCTCTTAATAAAAATGCCTTTTATTTTCCTGGCTGGGAGAATATTGTTTTTAGTGGTAACAAGTATCAATCAAATATTGCTGGTATGCGAATGCACTTTCTTTCAGAATTATTAATGGATAAAAAAATAATTATTGTGCTTTCTTTAAAAACACTACTTTCTCCTGTTCCTCCTGGTTCTTTTCTTAAGAATAAACTAGTTAGTTTGAAAATAGGAGATGCACTTGATCCTCTATATTGGGAAAAACTACTTGTTTCATATGCATATCTACGTGTTACAAAAGTAACAATTCCAGGAGAATTTTCTCTAAAAGGAGAAGTTCTTGATATTTTTCCTTATGGTAGAGATACAGCAATAAGAATTGTATTTGAATGGGATGAGATAGAAGAGATTAAAATATTTGATCCAATAAATCAAAAATCGATTGAAAAACTAAAGCAGATTACAATTTATCCTGCTACAGAAATATTATGGGATAGGGAAAGAATTGAAGTATTAAAAACAATTTTAAAAAGTGGTAAAGATGATGTTGAAACACTTGAATTAACAAATTCATGTAAAAATGAAGAGTTTCTATTTTCTTCCACCTTTAATTCGTTAAATTCTATTGTAAATTATCTTAGTGAAAATTCAAATATTGTACTAATTCATAATGACAGGCTTTTCAATATTCAGGAAACTTTAAAAAAAGAAACCAGAGAGCTTTATAATCGTGCCAGACAGGAGCAACTACCTTGTGTTGCACCGGATCTTGTTTTAAATAATTTTGATAATATATTAAGTACAATAAACAGGAAAATAATTTTTCCGGATATACAGAATCCTGATTTAGAAGGAATTAGATATTCCTATGAAAATGCAAGATCATTTTTTGGTAATATAAATTATCTTAAAGAAGAACTTACAAAGTTACAGGATTCTGGTTACAAAATTACAATATTTTCAGAATCAGAAATACAGGCATTGCGAATTAAACAAATTTTAAAAGATTTCGAGCTTGAAGTTGTTCCTGTAAGCATTTCTGAAGGTTTTTCTCTTCCTGACCTAAAATTTATTGCTATAGAAGAAAATGAAATATTTGGGAGGAGAAGAAGAGTTCCTGCTTCAGTGGGTCGCGTACAAAGCAAGGCTATTGATACATTTATTGAACTGAATCCAGGTGATTATGTTGTTCACATAAATTATGGAATAGGAAGGTTTAAACGAATAGATCGAATAAAAGCAGCTGGTACAGAAAGAGATTATATAGAATTGGAATATTCCGGGGATGAAACAATATTTATTCCAATTGAACAGGTAAATCTGGTTCAAAAGTATATTGGAAAGCAGGGAGGGGCTCCCTCTCTGGATAAGCTTGGTGGTAAATCCTGGGATAATAGAAAAAAGAAGGTAAGAAAATCTGTAGAAGATTTGGCAGAAATGCTTATTGAATTGTATGCAAAGCGTAAAAAGGCCAGGGGCTACAGCTTTCCCGAAGATTCAGATTGGCAATTAGAGTTCGAAGCTGCATTTCCTTTTGAAGAAACTGTAGATCAGCTTAGATGTGTAGAAGAAGTAAAAATGGATATGGAAAGTGAACAACCTATGGACAGGTTGATTTGTGGTGATGTCGGGTATGGGAAAACAGAAATTGCCATGAGAGCTGCCTTTAAAGCTGTTGTATCCGGTAAACAGGTTGCATTCCTTGCCCCTACAACAATACTCGCAGAACAACATTACGAGAATTTTGAAGAACGATTTAAAGGATATCCTGTAAAAATAGGTATGATCAGTCGTTTTGTGTCTAAAAAGGATCAAAAAACGATTCTTGAGAAAACAAATAACGGATCTATAGATCTGCTAATTGGAACTCATAGAATTATACAAAAGGATGTGGAATTTAAAGATCTGGGCCTGTTTATTATAGATGAGGAACAGCGGTTTGGTGTTAAAGATAAGGAGAGATTAAAAAAACTTAAAACTTCTATAGACAGCCTTAGTCTTTCGGCAACACCAATTCCAAGAACTCTTCATATGTCTTTAATTAAAATTAGGGATATGTCTGTTTTAGAGACTGCTCCTCACAGCAGGCGTCCTATTAAGACAATAATTCAGGAATTTGATGAGGATATAATTGCAAGTGCAATTAGAAAAGAAATAGCTAGAGGAGGGCAGGTTTTCTTTTTGCATAACAGAGTTGAAACACTGGACCCTACCCGTATGTTCCTGGAAAAATTACTGCCGGAACTACTTATTGAGACTGCACATGGTCAGATGAACAGTAGTCAGTTGGAAGATGTTATGCATAGGTTTATACATGGTGGTTTCCATGTTCTTGTAGCAACTACTATTATTGAAAATGGCATTGATATTCCAAATGTTAATACCATAATAATTGATCGTGCGGATATGTATGGAGTTAGCCAGCTTTATCAGTTAAGGGGAAGAGTGGGACGATCCGACAAACGTGCTTATGCTTATTTACTCTATCCCGAAAAAAGATCTCTTTCAGATATTGCAATGAAGCGTCTTTCTGTAATATCAGATCATACAGAACTTGGATCAGGATTTAAAATTGCATTAAAAGATTTAGAGATAAGGGGTGCCGGGAATTTACTGGGCAGACAGCAGCATGGGGAGATTCTTTCTGTAGGATTCGATATGTATCTTCGTATACTAGATGACGCTATAGCAGAAATGAGTGATACTCCGGATGATACTGCACCGGAAGTTCTCTTGGACCTGGATTATTCCGGGTTTATTCCAAATACCTATATTAGTGATCAGTCAGATAAGATGGAAATTTACAAAAAAATCTCTTCAATTCAGACAGAACTTGATCTTGGACAAATTGTATCAGAACTGGAAGACAGGTTTGGACCATTACCAGATGAAGTTAACAGTCTTCTTTCTATTTCTGAACTTAGAATAATTTGTAAAAAGCTATATGTAAGTTCTTTAAGGGAGAAAAAAGGTGAAATTAAAATTACTTTTTCAAAAGTTTCAATAATTTCTGTAGATAGGGTATTAAGAATTATAAGTGAGAGTAAGGGCTCTGTACGACTTGATCCGTTAAATCCTCAGAATCTGATAATGAACAGTGATAGAATAGGGCTAAAAGATAAATCAGAATTTATTAGAGAAAAATTACAATCTCTTGTATAATGTTTATCATAACGGAGTTCAAATATGAAAAAAACCTTTGATTTAATTTGCAGTGTAAGAGAACTTACAAGTATATTTAACACTAAAACAAATGTTGGTGGCCTTCTTAATATTGTTGTAAAACTTGTTGCAAAGCATATGCAGACAACTGCTTGCTCAATTTTTTTATATAAAGAAACCACAGAAGAACTGGTGTTAAGAGCTACTGCTGGTCTGAATTCAGATTTTGTTGGTAAAATTAGATTAAAAACAGGTGAAGGTGTTACAGGTCGATGTTTAAAGGAAATGAGACCTGTAAATATTCCCCGGGGAGCAGAAGATCCCTCTTTTAAGCATATCCCGGGGTGGGATGAAGAGCAGTATAATTCAATACTGGCAGTTCCTATTCTTTATCAATCAAAAATACTTGGTGTTTTGGTTTTAGAAGATCCAACTCCGGATTATTATGATAATCATGATATAAAATCTCTTCAGGCAATAACTTCTCAACTGGCAACATTTCTGGAAAATGCAAGTTCTTTAATTCAACTTGATAAAAATGCAGGTAAAAATAAAAAGAGAAATAATAAATCAAGAAAAAATTACTATAAAGGAACCTCTGTATCTGAGGGTATTGCAATTGGTAATGCTCTTTTTCTATCATCTGCAAATGATGATGTTTTTTTAACTACCAGGAATTTAAATTATATTGAAACTATTGATTCTTTCGATAAAGCTTTGGAATCATCTATAGATCAGTTGGAAAAATTACAGGCTACTATGGATGAGAATCTTTCTGAAGCTGGATCATTAATTTTTGCATCCCATCTACTTATGTTGAGTGATGATAATTTTTCAGGTTCTATTAGAAAATATATTAAAGCTGGAGATAATCCTTCAGTTTCAATAAAACGTGTTGTTAATGAATATATTGAACTATTTATGAACAGCCAGAATCTTACTGTACAGGAAAAAATACTTGATCTTAAAGATTTAGGGCATAGGCTTCTTCGAAATTTAACAGAAGACGAAACAGAAGAGGGGGACTACACTGGTCAGATAATTATTGCAAAAGAACTAATGCCCTCAGAACTGGTTAAACTTGCAGCCCAGCACACAGAAGGTTTTATTTTATTAGGATCAGGTTCAACCAGTCATATTTCTATCCTTGCTAAATCTCTTGATGTCCCTGTTATTTTTTTAAATGACAGTGACTTTTTTAAATCTACAGAAAATGATTTAATAATTATTGATGCTTATCAGTCAATTGTTATTGTTGAACCCAATACAGAATTAATTGAAAAATATTTAACAAACCTAAAACATATAAAAGAAAAAAATACAGAAAAGCCAGAAATTTTAGAGAAAGCAGTAACAATAGATGGTCGTAAAATTAAAATTCAGGCAAATATAAATATATTAAGTGATACAACAGCAGCAAAGGAATTTAAAACAGAAGGTGTTGGTCTTTATAGAAGTGAATTCCTTTTTCTAATTAGAAATAATTTCCCTTCAGAAGAGGAACAGTATATTATTTATAGACGTTTACTGGAAAGAATGGAGGATGTTGTTTTTCGTACTTTGGATATTGGTGGAGATAAAATTCTGGGCCCTGCCAGCACAATGGAACAAAATCCCTTTATGGGATTACGGGGTATTAGATACAGTTTGAGAAATCCTGATATATTCTCTGTACAAATACGTTCGCTTTTAAGAGCAGGGGTAGGGTTTAATTTAAAAATTCTTTTTCCACTAATTACAGGCATAGAAGATTTCAGAGAAGCTGTTAAAATAGTTAAACAATCAATTAACGATTTAATTGATGAAGGGATTGAATGTGCTACCCAACCGGAAATTGGAGTAATGATTGAACTTCCTTCTGCTGTTATGCTAATTGATGAGCTGGCGGAGGAAGCCGATTTTCTTAGTATAGGAACAAACGATCTTGTTCAGTATATTTTGGGCATTGATCGTAATAATGAGCAAATAAGTGATCTTTATATACCACATCATCCTTCTGTTTTACGTGCAGTAAGTAAAATTAGTGAAGCTGCTGTTAAACATAACTGTCCTTTATCTGTTTGCGGTAATGCCGCTGC
Source organism: Spirochaetia bacterium (assembly GCA_029932585.1). Classification (GTDB taxonomy): domain Bacteria; phylum Spirochaetota; class Spirochaetia; order B11-G9; family B11-G9; genus JAJRQE01. The sequence continues at coordinate 11,084 of JAOZPU010000044.1, forward strand.
AGATCCGGATATGCTGGAATATTTTATTGGTCTTGGTATTTCAACTTTTAGTACAAATCATAGTATGATCCAATTTATGCGAAGGCAGATAAACGAAATGAATTATAGCCATGCGAAATATTTTGCAAAAAAATCTCTAAGTGCCAGAACTGTAAAGGATATTCAGGATTTAATTGCAAAAAAAAGAGTTTAAAAACCTGGCTTGTAATATTTTTATTTTTCAAATAATATCCATACATGATAGAACTTGCTAAAAGAGATATAAAAAGCTATGTATTACGAGTTGGCAGATTAAGTAAGCTTCAGCAACGAGCTGTAGATACTCTATCCGATCAATTCTGCATTCCCTATGATACTAAAATTATTAATTTCGAAATAATATTTGGTAATACTAATCCTGTAATTATGGAGATAGGGTTTGGAATGGGTCATGCAACAGTTGAAATTGCAGAAAAAAATATAGATAAAAACTATATTGCATTAGAGGTACATACTCCGGGAGTTGGGAAAGTTTTAAGTGAAATTGAAAAACGAAACCTTACAAATATTCGTATAATTCAATATGATGCAGTTCAGGTAATTCGAAATATGGTTCCTTTAAATACTTTGGAAGGTGTTCATATTTTTTTCCCTGATCCATGGCCCAAGAAAAAGCACCATAAACGACGTCTTATTCAAAATAGTTTTATTAAAGAGCTTATTTTGTTAATTAAAAAAGGTGGTTATATATATGTTGCTACAGACTGGGAAGATTATGCTCAGCAAATAATATCTGTTCTTACTGAATTTGATGAATTGGTAAACCCTTTCGAGGGCTTTGCAGATAGAATTAAGTGGCGTCCGGATACAGCTTTTGAAAAAAAAGGATTAGCAAAAAACCATATAATTAGAGATATCTGGGTTGAAATAAAGTAGATAAATTAAGGAGATTGTTTTATGAAATCAGTTAATGAAAAAGATTTAAAAAAATATAGTAATTTGGCAGAAAGCAATAATGTAATAGATCCTACAAGATTTACTAATTACGATGTAAAAAGGGGTTTGAGGAACAGTGATGGTACCGGGGTTCTTGTTGGGCTTACTCAAATAGGTGATGTTCATGGTTACATAGTTGATGAGAACGAAAAAGTACCAGTAGAAGGAAGACTCCGTTATCGGGGTATAGATATTAAAGATTTAGCAGAGGGTTTTTTAAAAGAGGGACGTTTTGGTTTTGAAGAAACTGTTTATTTACTTCTATTTGGAGAGCTCCCCAGGCAGAATGAGCTAGATTATTTTATAAAAATACTGGCAGAAAACAGGAAACTTCCAAAAGGTTTTATTGAAGATATGATCCTTAAAGCTCCCAGTACAAACATAATGAATAAATTAGCCCGAAGTGTTCTTGCGGCATATTCCTACGATGATAATCCTGAAGATCTTACATTAGAAAACTGTCTAAGGCAAAGTATTCAGTTAATATCATGGTTTCCAATCTTTGTAGCTTATGCATATCAGGCTAAAAAACATTATCATGAAAATAAAACTCTTTTTATACATGCTCCGGATCCTTCATTAAGCACTTCTGAAAATTTATTAATGCTTATTCGATCAGATAAAAAATACTCACGTGTTGAAGCAGAACTTCTTGACTTATGTTTAGTTCTTCATGCGGAACATGGCGGCGGTAATAATTCCACATTTTCAATTCATCTTATTTCTTCAGCATCTACTGATACATATTCAGCAGTTGCTGCTGCAATTGGTTCCCTTAAAGGAGCTAAACACGGTGGTGCGAATATTAAAGTAATCACAATGCTTGATAATATAAAGAAGAATGTTAAGGACTGGAAAAATAAAGAGGAAGTTTCTGCATATCTTGCAAAAATTATTAATAAAAAAGCCTTTGATAAAACAGGATTAATATATGGTATGGGACATGCTGTTTATACTTATTCCGATCCAAGAGCTGTACTTTTAAAAACAAAGGCAAGAAAACTCGCAAAATTAAAGGGTGTTGAAGATGAATTTAATCTTCTTACTCTGGTAGAAGAGCTTACACCTTCTGTTTTTGCAGATGTGAAAGGGAGTACAAAGGTAATATCTGCAAATGTAGATTTTTATTCCGGTTTTGTTTACAGACTTCTTGGAATCCCTGAAGATCTGTATACACCTATTTTTGCAATAGCAAGAATAGCTGGCTGGAGTGCCCATAGAATTGAAGAATCTCTAAATGGCGGTAGGATAATGCGTCCCGCTTATAAGCATATAAAAAAACCTGGAAAAGAATTTACCACCATCTCTGAAAGATAGACCCCCCTTAGCCCCCCCCCTCTCTCTCTTTATTCAGAGGGCCGGGGGACCCCAGGGGGTAAGGGGCTATTCTTCAGCTGTTTTGGAAGCTTTAATAACTGCATCTGCTATTTTCCCGGAAATTGTGGAATAGTGATCAAATTCCATTTCAAATGATCCTGTACCGGAAGTAATAGACTTTATATCTATCGAATATCGTTGAAGTTCAGACTGGGGAACTTCTGCATCGACCTCAAGAATTCCACCTCCAAGATCTTCCTGACCCAAAACTTTTGCTCGTTTTGAACTTAAATCTGAAAGTATATCTCCAATATAGTTTGCAGTTACAAACACCTTAAGTGCCATAATAGGTTCAAGTAATTTTACACCGGCTTTTTCCAGAGCAACCTTCATTGCACCCTTCCCAGCCAGTTTAAACGCCATTTCTGATGAATCAACAGGATGTTCCTTGCCGTCAATAATTGTTGCCTGTATATCATCAATAGGGTAACCTGCTAAAAACCCCTCTGACATAGCTTCAAGAATACCTTTTTCAATACCAGGCATATATCCTTTTGATATGGATCCGCCTTTTATTGCATTTATAAATTCGAAACGAGATCCTCTTGGCAGAGATTTTATACTAATAAGAACTTTCCCATACTGTCCATGCCCTCCGGATTGTTTTTTATGGGTATATTCTGCTTCTGAAGATTTTGTAATTGCTTCTCTATAAGCTATTTTAGGAACTCTTTTTTCAACCTGAATTTTCTGTTTTTCTATAATTTTATTTAGAATAATTCCTAAATGAAGTTCTCCCATACCGGAAATAACATTTTCTTTTGTTTCCTTATTAAATTCCATCTGAAAAGTAAGATCTTCTTCTGAAACTTTGTGTAAAAAATCATTAAGCTTGTCTTCTTCTTTCTTGCTGGCTGCTGAAACAGCTATAGCATAAATAGGATGAGGTAAAGCCAGTTGTTTAAAATGAATAAATCTATCAGAAGAGCAAATGGTATCGTTTGTTTTAATGGTATCCAGTTTAACAAGTATACCAATATCTCCTGCGACCAGCTCTTTTACTTCAATTAATTTTTTCCCAATAGCCTTATAAATTTTTGAGCTCTTCTCTTTTTTTTCTTCTCTGGAATTGTAAATTTCTGTATCAGAATTTAAAATACCTGAAACAACTTTAATAAAAGATAATTTACCTGAAAATTGATCCATGCTGGTTTTAAAAACAAATGAACTAAAAGAATCATCCTTGGATATAGGAACATCTCTATCTTCAGAATCTGCTCCCAGTGCAATTTCAGTATAACATGCTGGAGATGGTGCTGTATTTGAAATAAAGTTTAAAAGGGATGTAATCCCATTTTTCTTCAGAGTACTTCCACAAAGAACAGGTACAATTTTATAATTTTCAAGACCTTCCTTTAAACCCAAACGTATATCTTCAGGAGAGAGAGTTCCTTCCTCAAAATACTTTTCCATTAAGTCATCATCACCTTCCGCGGCAGATTCAATAAGCTTTAAACGATATTCTTCAACCATATCATGCATATCAGCAGGAATATCCACTGCTGTATCTTTTTCACCTGATTCATGAACAAGATATGCTTTATTTTCAATTAAATTAACTATTCCTTTATATTCGTTCCCTAAACCAATAGGGATAGTAACAGGCACAAATGTTTTTTCAAATTTATCATTCAGATCTTCAAAAGCCAGATCAAAACTTGCTCTGTCTTTTTCCAGTTTATTAATAAAAACTATTCTGGGCATTCTTCTGTTGTTCAGACGTCTCCATAATTTGATGGTTTCAATCTGGACAGCATCAACTGCATCAACCATCACTATAGACGATTCAGTAGCCCTGTAGGCACAAACAACTTCTCCAACAAAATCTGCAACTCCAGGAGTATCCAGAATATTAAATTGTTTGTTGTTCCACTCTAGACTAGCCAGAGAAGTATGTATTGATATTTTTCTTGCAATCTCTTCATCCGTATGGTCACTTACACTTTTCCCTGAATCAGGGAGTTCCGCTTTTGGAATAACACCACCTACATAAAGCATTTGCTCTAAAAGTGAGGTCTTTCCAGTGCTTCCGTGCCCAACAAGAGAGATGTTTCGTATGTTAGCAGTGGTAAAACTCATAATTCCTCCATTAAATTAGTAACAAGATTTCTAACTATAAAAGCAGAATTTAGAGTTGTCAACAAAAAACTAAATTCCGCCTTCTTTTTTTGCAAAATAGGAAAATTCCATAGCAAATGTTCCCCGCCCCTGAGTTAGACTTCGCAGAGCAGTAGAATAGCCAAACATATTTACCAGTGGAACTTCTGCTCTTATATGCTCAATAGCGGGCTTACTTTCCAAACTGCTTATAATGCCTTTTCTTGTAGTAACATGGCTAATTACCTCTCCTACAAACTCTTTAGGAGTCAAAATATCAACATTCATAATTGGTTCCAATAGAGCGGGATCTGCTTTTCTGCAGGCTGCATCAAATCCAAGAGCACCTGCAGTTTCAAATGCCAATGCAGATGAAGTCTGCTGATCGTATACAGCACTGGTCATAGTAACTTTTATATCTATAGTTTGATATCCAAACATAATACCCGAAGAAAAAGCATTTTTTACTCCCCTGGCAGCCGCATCATTAAACTCTCTGGGTAGAACTCCCTCGGAAACTTCAGAAACAAAACTGTTTCCTTCCCCTTTACCTGCAGGCTCAACAGTAAGTGTTATTTCTGCAGTATTTTCTTTACCAGCAACAAGCTTTTGAAAACTTTCAGTATGGGATATCTTTGTAAAAATTGATTCTCTGTAAGTTACCTGTGGTTTCCCAACATTTGCCGCTACCTTAAATTCACTTATTACCCGTTTGACAAGTACATCTAAATGCAATTCTCCCATACCGGCAATTATCAGCTGACCTGTTTCCTCATTTTCTTTAACAGTAAAAGTAGGATCTTCTCTTTTTAAAGATTCCAGGGCTTTTAAAAGTTTATCCTGATCAGAAATAGTTTTTGGTTCAATTGCAACAGAAATAACCGGTTCCGGGAAGTTCATATCTTCGAGTAGAACCTGAAACCCCTCAGACCCAACAGTATCTCCTGTTTGTGCAGATTTAAACCCAACAACTACAGCTATATCACCTGCATGAAGTTCATCAATAGCCTCATACCTGTTTGAATGCATACGAAGAAGTCTATTAATTCTTTCCCTTTTATGTTTATTTATATTTAGTATGGCAGTTCCTTTTTTAATAGTACCGGAGTAAACCCTTATAAAACTTAAAGCACCTGCTTCTTTATCACTCTGAATTTTAAAAACCAAAGCAAGAGCAGGTCCTTTTTTATCAATGGGAACAGTAACTTCCGAGTTGTCTTTTAGTTTGTGACCAATAACCTTTTGTCCCTCTAAAGGTGAGGGAAGAAAGTCCAAAACACCATCTAGAAGTGGCTGAACACCAATATTTTTCAAAGATGCACCAACAAATACCGGAACAAGATTTCTATTAAGAGTATTTTCACGTATAGCTTCTTTAATTAGTTTTACTGGGATATCATCACCTTCAAGAAAAAGATCTGTAATTGCCTCAGAATATTCAGAAATTTTATCCAGAAGTTTTTCATGCCACTCATCTGCAAGCTCTTTGTAATCATTTGAAATATCAGATTCAATAATCTCACTGCCTTTGGAATTTATCTCAAAACGTAGTTCTTTCATTTTAATTAGATCTATAATACCAATAAAGTCGTTCTCTGATCCTATGGGCAGATAAAGTACAAGAGGATTTGCCTGAAGTTTTGTTTCAATATCTTTAAGAACTTCATAAAAATCAGCTCCCAGACGATCCATTTTATTTACAAATGCAATTCTGGGGATATTATAATGATCAGCCTGGTGCCAGACAGTCTCAGATTGAGGTTCAACACCCCCAACAGCACAAAAAATTGCAATTGCACCATCCAGTACCCTTAAAGCTCTTTCTACTTCAACAGTAAAATCAACATGACCGGGAGTATCAATAATATTTATATGATGTTTATTCCAGTAGCAGGTAGTTGCAGCAGATGTTATAGTTATACCACGATCCTGTTCCTGTTCCATCCAGTCCATTGTGGCTTCACCGTTATCGACTTCACCTATACGATGGCTTTTCCCTGTATAAAATAGTATTCGCTCTGTAGTGGTCGTTTTCCCGGCATCGATGTGAGCCATAATACCAATATTTCTCATTGTTTCAATAGACATAAATTACCTCAGATGGCATGCTATCATAAACATTTAATTGAATAAAGATGTGCTAGTTAATTCTCTTTTTTTGTTTATTAAAAAAACTTATTGTAAGTATATTGACACGTTTAAAAGGCTATGCTATTTTATCCAAACCTTAAGGGCGTTTAGCTCAGCTGGGAGAGCGCCTGCCTTACAAGCAGGATGTCGGGGGTTCAAATCCCTCAACGCCCATTAACCACGGTAACAGTTTATCTGTACTGTGGTTTTTTTATGTCCTGTTGATTTTACGGATTTTATACTCTTTATTATTTGGGCGGCCGGGCGTGGCTGGTCGTGCGCTTCGCTTACTGCTCGCCTATGCAACCTTTACTATGCGGGGGTTCCGTATTTTT
>JAOZPU010000195.1 GCA_029932585.1 Spirochaetia bacterium
AATTGCTAAAAGAGCAACTCCAAGAATTGCTCCAAAAACACTCCCCTTTCCACCGGCAAGGCTTGCACCTCCCAGGACAACAGCAGCTATTACATCAAGTTCTTTTCCAACTATAGAATTAGGTGCAACAGTCTGAACAAGTAAAGCCTGAACTACTCCGGCTACACCGGAAAGGAGCCCCATAAATGAATAAACAAATGTTTCTGTAAGAAAAATATTAAACCCCACCCTTGAAGAGGATTTTCTATCTCCCCCTAAAGCATATATACTTCGTCCAAGAATGGTATATTTAAGAATTACAACAGCACTTATAACAACCAGAATCCATATAAATGTAACTATAGATAAACCATAGGGATTCCCATTACTGTTATAAAATGTAAGAAGTCTTATTTCTGCAAATTTTCTAAACCAGTCTGGAAGAGAATAGATCCATTTCCCACCAGTAAGAACTATTAAAAAACCATAGTATATATTCATTGTTGCAATGGTTGTAATTATTGAAGGGATTCGAAAATAATAGATTAGCAAACCGTTTATCATCCCCAAAAGGGTTCCTATAATTATAGAAATTGCCAAAGCTACAAAAATATTACCACCAAAGCGTATTATAAAAAGAGCCATAACATACTGACTAACAGTTGCAATGGCAGCAAAGGAGATATCAATTCCACCGGAGACAAGAACCAGGAGCATACCAATTGCCATAATACCAATAAAGGAATTACTCTTAAGCATATCGAACATATTCTCTGCACTAATAAAATTTGAATTTATTGATGTAATAATAATTGAAAGTAAAAATATAATTAGAACTAAATAAGTTTCATGAAACTGAAACAGTTTTTTCATTTTAGACTCCTAAGCTAAACAGCTGATGACAGACACTCAAGTATCTCTTCCTCTGTTGATTGATCTGTAATAAACTCCGAGTTTATTCTCCCTCTGTTCATAACAATAACTCTATGGCAGCTATTAAGAACTTCGGGAACTTCGTCTGAAATTATAATAACCCCCATCCCTTCAGCAGCCAATTGCTTTATTGAATCATGAATACTACCCTTTGCAGCAACATCTATGCCCACAGTAGGTCCATCAAGTATTAAAAGTTTAGGTTCTGTGGCTACCCACTTTGCAATAACAACACGCTGCTGATTACCCCCGGATAGGGTTGCAACTGCTGCATCTACAGAAGGAACTTTTATACTGAATTTCTTAACCAAAGCAGAAATTTTATTAGATTTTACTTTGTGATCTATTAAACCTGTTTTTTTCAAAATTCTTTCTATTACAGTAATAATAGTATTTTTAGATACAGACTGCTCCATTACAAGGCCCTGAACAAGCCGGTTCTCCGGAACATAAGCAATTCCCAAATCTACTGCTTTAGTAACAGAGTTCAGAACAACTTCACTACCATTAATTTTTATTAAACCACTGTCTGCAGGGTTCATTCCAAAAAGAGAAAGAGCCAGTTCGGTCCTTCCGGAACCAAGAAGACCTGTAATACCAAGAATCTCTCCAGGAAAAAGTTTTAAATTAATATCTTTAAAATTATTTTTTTTCGAAAGATTCTCTACTTCCAGTAACGGTTTATCTCTGGAAATAATAGTTGTTGTTTTTGTATATTCAAAATTATCCCCAGTCATTAGAAACTCAATTTTTTTACTATCCAGTTCTGCTGCCGGATAACATCCTATTTTTATTCCATCACGAAGAACAGTTACCCTCTCTGCAATTTCCATTACTTCATTAAGTTTATGACTGACAAATAAGGTTGCTATACCTTTATCCCTTAAATCAGTTACTACTTTAAGTAATGCAGCAACCTCTTTACTGGTTAAAGCAGTTGTAGGTTCATCCATAATTAATAATTTAAGTTCACCAGTAAGGGATCTGCAAATGGCAACTAACTGCTGATCTGCAATAGAAAGATCTCCAACTTTTGAATTTAACGGGATATCAATATTAATTCTGTCCATTGCTGTACGGGCTGTTGTGTAATAAGATTTACTGTTTAAAAATTTCTTTCTACCGGATATTACAGCACTTAATGCAATATTCTCTGCAACAGTAAGATTTGGAAATAGTGACAAATCCTGATAAATAACCTCTATCCCCTGATGTATGGAGTCAATGGAAGTTCTGTGGGAACTAAGATCGCCATTTATATAGATCTCTGATCCACTGTCCGGTTTTTCAACTCCGGAAATAATTTTAATAAGGGTAGATTTACCAGAACCATTGGTCCCGGCAAGACAATGAATCTCACCCTCTTTAATTTCAAAATCGACACTATCAAGTGCCTGAACACCTGTATATCGTTTACTAATATTCTTCATTCCTAAAAAAACAGAACTCATAGTTATACAAACCTCGCAAAAAAGCTGATTTTACTAAAATGCCCCTCTGAGAAACTCAAAGGGGCATATACTTGCCTTAATTATGACCTAGAATCCGAAGCTGTCAACATTATCTTTTGTAATATCAATTACAGCATCAACCTTTATAACATCACCATCAAGAGTAATTTTTCCAAGACCTGGAATATTCATCCCTTCTGTAATTTTCTTACCTTCAACAACCTGTAAAGCAATCCATGTCATTGCAAAACCGGCATCTTTTGGATCCCATAAAATACCATGCTGCATTGATCCCTCTTTGAGGTAGGAAGCTGCATGATCAGGAAGAACTGTACCTACAACAGATACTTTTCCTGCCAAACCCTTTTCTTTAAGAGCCTGAGCTGCTCCTGGAGGGCCAAGGCTACCAAACCCAATTATACCTTTTAGATCCGGATAGGTTTTAAGTAGTTCAAGAGTAGTTTGTTTTGAAAGTTCCTGATCTTCTCCACAGGGGATTCTTTCTGTAACAAGTTCAAGATTAGGATACTTTTCTTTAGCATATTTAAGTCCCTCATCTGCCCATAGATTGTGTAGAGGGACAGTAAGAGATCCTACAAAAATTGCATACTGGCCACTATCACCCATGTAATCCACAAGCATATCCCAGAAATGACGACCAAACTTTACATTATCAATAAGTTCAACATCATAGTCTTTTCCAGCCTGATCAGGGGATTCATGTGTAATTATTGCAATGCCTTTCTCTTTAGCCTTGGCAAATGCAGGTTCAAGAGCTTTTGCATCATTGGGAGTAATACAAATTGCATCTACACCCTTAATAATTAAGTCCTCTACCATCTTTACCTGCTGTGCAGGATCGGCATCTGCAGGACCGATCTGATAGGTTTTAATACCTAATTCATCTCCTGCCTGATCAACACCTTCTTCAAGCCTGTTAAACCATGGAATACCTGTAATCTTTACAACAGTAGCAATCTCACGTTCACCAGCTGCAGAATCTTTCTGGCCACCTGCAAAAAGTGCAGGAAGCACAATAAGAAAACACATTCCAAGAATCAAAAGTTTCTGATACTTTTTCATGACTCTATTCTCCTTCTTTCCTTTTAATTTATCCTCATTTTCAATAAATTGAAAATAACAACCTATTTCAGGACAGTCCTATTTACCCTGTCCATAGTGATTACGTGCAAAATCCTGCATTGCCAAAATATCATCCGGTTCAATTAAATGGGGTGTCCCTACAGATTTTGCAAGAATATAAACTTGTGCAGTTTTTTCCAGCACATGGATAGTTTTTAGAGTTGTATCAAAGTCACCACCAACACAGATGCTGCCATGATTAGGTATTAATACTGCATTTCTTTCACCCAGTCCCTTGACCACATGAACTGCCAGCTCCTCTGTTCCAGGTAGTGCATATCCACAATTAATTACCTTATCCCCAATTAACTGAACAAAATCTTCACTTATTCCTGGAATATCTTCATAAATAACACCAAAAACACTTGAATAGACTGGATGGTAATGCATTACACAGTTTACATCCTTTCTTGCATTCATAATTGCAATATGGAAATTGTATTCAATAGAAGGTTTTCTATGCCCATCTACAACTTCCCTTTTATCATTCATAACAACAATATCATCTACACGTATTTCAGGATAACGCATTCCGCTTGGCTTAATATAAAACAAGTTTGTTTCAGGATCCCGTATACTTAAGTTCCCCCAGGTACCAACGGTCAAACCCTGTTCATACAATCTCAACCCACCATCTACAATAGCCTGTTTCAATTCTTTTCTTACTACTGACAAATTATTTTCTCCTGTATATAATTAGAAATCATCTATATAAAAAGATTTCTTTTTTTGTTACCTTAATAACATTTTTATGTTACTATGGTAACATCCATAATTTAGAGTGTCAACACTTATTTTATGTTTTATATAACTATCAAGGAAAAAAAATGAGTACCCGTGTAAACAGAGTTAAAGAAATACAGCAGATTATTAAAAAAACAGCTTCAATAACAATACAAAAACTGGCCGTAAAGCTGGATGTATCTAAAATGACAATTAGAAGAGATCTCGACCAGATACTAAAAGATCCCGAAATTCAGCTTATACGGGGGATGCTTATATACAACCATATATCAAAACCTGATGAAGAATCAAAATATTCCATTATTTCAGCATCTACTTTAAATAAAGGAATAAAAGAGCGAATTGCATATAAAGCTAAATCAATACTGGAACCAGGTGACACTATTATTATTGATGCAGGCTCAACTACAGAACTGCTGGCCAGAATTATTCCTAAAGATCTAAATATAGAAGTAACCTGTTTTAGTTTAAACATACTTAACGAAATACTAAAAAATGGCAGCTGCAGCATTACACTGCCAGGTGGAAAGTTTCATTGCAGTTCCATGATTTTTCAAAGCAGAGAAGGTATCGAATTATTAAAAACAACAAGAGTAAAAAAAGCTTTTATATCAGCTTATGGTGTAAACCTAAGACTTGGAGTAACCTGTTCGGCTGACTTTGAAAGAGAGCTTAAAAGGACAGCTCTAAATTCTGCAGAACAACGTATACTTCTTGTTGATTCGTCAAAATTCGGTAAAGTAACTAACATTCATTTTGCTGATCTTGAAGATTTTGATACAATAGTAACAGATAATCAATTACCGGATAACATAGTAACAGAAATTAGGAACAGAGGTATCACCCT
>JAOZPU010000045.1:0-15665 GCA_029932585.1 Spirochaetia bacterium
GTACCAAAAACAGCTTTTACCGTATCACCTTTGACTACAGGCACCATCGCTGATAAAGCACCCGGCAGAATTACATCACCAGCTTTCAAAAGTGTACCGAATTCTCTCATTTTATTTGCAAGCCATGCTACGCAGTAAGCCGAATCACCTAGAACCGCGGAACCAATACCTGAGCCTCGACTTTCACCATTAACAAATAGTTCCATTGTTTCAGTAAAACGGTCAAAATCATTTATTCCGGTTTTCTTGCTGCCAAGAACATACTTGCCGCAGGATGCGTTGTCAGAGACCGTATCTAGTATATTTATTTTCCAATCAGCAATACGACTGTCTACAATTTCAAGAGATGGTAATACATAAGCAGTAGACTCAAGAACATCCTTTACTGTTATTTCTCCATTCATATCAAGATTTTTTGATAGAACAAAAGCTATTTCAGCCTCTGCTCTTGGCTGCATCATAGTATCCATCTCTATTTTACCGTTTTTTACTTCCATATCTGCAAAAAGATGTCCGAAATCCGGCTGATCTACTCCAAGAAGTTCCTGGATGGCTTTATTTGACAGACCAATTTTTTTTCCACTTATATTTCTACCTTCACTTACTCCTCTTTCCACATTTAGCATTTGAATGGTATAAGCTTCATTTATAGTTAAGGGCGCATGGCTAGTGGAAACAGGCATAATTGCTTTTCGTGTTAAAGAAGCTTCGTGTAGAATATCTGCTATTTTTTTTACCTTATTCTGATCGATTGTCATCATTTATCTCCCTCTAATAAATTTGAAATAAAGTTAATGGAAAACTCAATAGCCTGGCACGTAATTGGTTCACACAGGTGAGGAGTATTGTTCGGATTAAAACCTTCCGGCCTTAAAACACTACACTGAAGGCTATTAAACCGTTTTTCAAACTGCCCTGCAAAATCTTTACAAGACTTAACAATTGAATCATCAGGAATGAGTTTTTCTCTTGCAAAAATTCCCAGAAACATCAGAGTTCCCTCGACTAATCCACATTGGGCACCATATTCACCTGCACCATGCATACCTTGCGCCGCATCAATTACCTGGTTGTTCAGATCTATCTCAAAAGCATCTGATAGTGTTTTAAGAGTGGTTGTTGCACAATTAATTTCATCTTTCCAATAATATTTGGAAACTTTTCTTTTCACAAACTCATCAGTTTTCATAGAGTATTCTCCTCTTCAGTATCCAGATATTCATTTGCAGGTGTATTAACTCCATGGGTTATAGTTTCTATACCCCCGGCTGAATGAATACATTTTGTTTGAATATACATAGTTTTTTCCTTGAACAAGATTGCTTAATTAGAAAACTATATAGAAAGTAAAAACAAATATCCATTTGTAATTTTTAAAGAATGTATTAAGAAATTGTTAATGGTTAATAATAGATAAATAGGGTATGGTATAATTAATGGAGTTTCATCAATTAAAAACATTTATCACAGTTGCAAGAACAGGTAATGTAACAAAAGCGGCATCTGAGCTGAATACCACACCTCCATCTGTATCAGGCCATATAAAGCTGTTGGAGAAAGAATTAGGGGTTATTCTATTTACCCGCACATCAAAAGGGATGAAGATCACATCCCAGGGTGAAATTCTTAAATCCAGAGCTAATGATATTTTAAAGGCATCAAGTGAATTTTATGAAACTGCCTATGCCTTCCAAAATATTGTTAAAGGCCATTTAAAGCTTGGAATTAATGCAGAACCTGATTACTTAAAAATCCCCGAAACTGTTAAAGATATTTATAAAAAACATCCTGGGCTTAATCTTGAAATTATTTTATCTAATACTGGAGGAATTTTAAAATCTGTTGAAACAGGAGAATTGGACTGTGGATTTGCATTTGGAAAAAATGTTAGTAAACACCTTGATTTTATTCCCCTGACAAGGGTTGATCTTGCGATTGTCATTCCCACCAGATTTAAAGGAAAATACTCCCACACCTCCTATAAAGATATTGCAGAACTTCCATGGATTATGCCTTCAAATCTTTGTCCTTTTTTAAATACAGTCAAAGTAATTTTAGATAAAAAAGGTATTGAATTGACCAACACTGTTTTTGCCAATGATGACATCATTAAAACTGCTTTGATCAATGATGGTGTGGCTGTAACAGTCCTGGAAAAACATGAGGCGCAACGACTTGTCCATGATAAAAAAGCCTTTATATGGGAAGGACTTGAACGTCTTGAAACCAACCTTTCAATCATTTATTCAAAGCAGCGTTCCGATGATATCTTAATCAAAACACTTGTGCATTATATACAAGAGTCCTGGGGATGTTAAAATCTATCACTCTTTCCTAAAAAATATACTTCAAATTTAGACTAATACTGTCATTATTTCGCCATGCATAGTATGGATTAGGGCCTTCATCGTCTCCACCAAATATTTGACCTGTTACAGATAATTCCAAATCATCCTTAATATTCCAGGTATATGTTGGAAGTATCATGTATCCGTTTGCTTCAAACAGATATAAACCGGCCATACGAATTTTCATTTTATCCTGATAAAAAGAGCCCTCAACAGCTGCTATAACAGAGTTTGTCATTGCATTATCGCCATAACTCATACCCGTATCCATATCCAGAGGATTAGAACTATCAAAGTTTACAACATAGCTGCCGAATTCCTGAACACTTATAAAAAGCGTTGTACCTGGAATCATAAAATCAAAACCTGCCAGCCATACTGCTCTGTCATTATAAAGGTGAGAGATCATACCCTCTCTGTCTTCTGAAAGCCAATAGCCTCCCTCTGTTCTAAAAGTAAATGGACCAAGAGCCCAACCTGCTTCAAGACCAAAAAGCTGCGCTTTTGTAAATATAATTTCTGTCGGGAGGGGCGTAGGCGTAAATATAAATTTCATACCAGGCTCAGTCATGTAGCCATAGTAATACATTCCTCCAAGATCAAAAATTCCTATAGTAGATGTTAATCTTGCTGCAACTTGTGAATAGCCAGGTAGTTCTGTATCTGGAGGAGAAGGAAACCCTGTAAAATCTTTAACCATCCATCTCCCTGTTGATGCAGTTTCTACAGGATGGAAATAGGGTTTATACACAACTTCAAATAATCCATTTCCCCCAATATAGAAATTCATCTTTGCCATAAGTTCCGATCTCTTCATCTCATTTATGTCACAGGAGATACCATTTGACTGGTCCAGAGGATTAAGTGGATCAATTACATGAATACCATCACCCTTTCCCCATTCTATTTTTAATAATCCCAGATCCAGATATCCGAAAGAAAAAAATGATCGCAAAGAAAGCTCGCTGACAATATCTCCAACTGTAAGAATAGTGTCAAGATTGTTACCTTCAAGTGTTAATCTTATTTTAGCTTCAACTGGAATTGAGTCTGTTGTGAAAAGCAAATTCAGATTAGTAAAGGGGAGAAATATTTTGTCACTATTCCAACTGTCATCCAGGTATGATTTATAGTCAAAACCTATCTCTCCATTAAGAACGACACTTTTTTGTGTTTCAGCGGCCTCCTCTGAACCAAAAATATCACCAAACCCATCCTGTCCAAAGGCCATTGCTGCTGTTAATAATAATAGTAATAATATAACTTGTTTTTTCATCTTATTTTGCTCTCCCTGTTTCAAGAAATGTAGTTGTAAAATAACCAGGGTTTAGCGGGATATCATACTTAACCTGTTTTATATCGAGTACAGTTTTGTGCCCGCTAGCCAAAGTTTCCATAGTAATTTTTTTTGCAAGCCAATGGTCGTTTTCTTTTACTATATTTTCGGAGTTAAGTTCTTTAATTTGTGTTCTTCCATCTTTGGAATAGAACTCCACTTTTAAGGTTAGCCATGATGTTTTATCCACCCAGGTTACATATTTCCCATAGTTGTTATCTGTTCCTGCATTAGGTATAGATTCCACAACAAAACAGTTACGTCCATTGTACTTTTCTTCCCTCAGGATAGTTTGCACTGAATCATCTACAGAACTGCCAGAAGAACCCATATCAGAATAGGAAAAATCAGAACCCATAAAAGAACCATCTTTATCTCCAGCGGCAATTCTTTTTACTTTTCGTAAGGAGGGAAGGTAAATCCACTGATCATCTGCTCTGCCAGAATTTTCTACAGTTAAAAACCTGGTGTTTCGAACACTGGCGGGCTCCAAAAACAGAGTAATTGTTTTTGTTAAATCATTTTCATTTAAAATAAGTGTCTGAATACGCCGGGTGCTTGTGTCTCCATCCTTGTCGACCAAAGTCATTTGAATATCCATTGCAGAACTGTTTACTTTCTGAGCATCAATAACTTTCTGCATAATTTCACTACCTGTCTGAGCAGAAAGAGATAGAGCCAGAACTGATGTTAGAATTAGAATTGATAAAATTTTCTTCATAAGTTTCCTCCAAGAAATTTTGGTTTTAGTTTATTTAATATAATTGGCAGTACAATCAAACTGGCCATAGATGCAAAAATCATAGAGACAGCAAATAAAATTCCCATCTGTCTTATGGGGACAAACCGGGATATCGTCAGACTAAGGAATCCTACAGCTACAGAAACAGCATTGATAAAAACTGCCTTACCTGTTGTTCTATAAACTGCATCCAGACATTTAACATCACCCTTATCAATATTCCGTTTATAGGCATTCATTATATGAATGGAATAATCGACACCTATTCCAATTGCCAAAGAAGCCAGAAGGGAAGTAATAATATCCAGATTAAACTGGAATAGAATCATAAACAGAAAGATCCCTGCCAAAGCAAAAAAGACAGGAACAAGTCCAATTAAACCCGCCAGAGGAGATCGAAACATTACTGTAACAATAATCCATACAACCAGCAGAGCTGCAATTAAAGAGATAAATTGAGATTGGGTAACTAAATTTGATAAAACATACTGCAAAGTGGCTCCACCGCCAATAACATAATTCCAGTCATCTATTAAATAGTAATCCCAGAAGGATTCAATGTTAGTCATTAGAAGCTTTTGATTTTTCTGTGAAATATCTGCCAGCTGAACGGTAATAAGGGTTTTATCCGGCTCCAGGCTGTCATTAATAAACAAATCCAGGTTTCCGGAATATAGAACAAGATACTGGGCTATAAGATTTTTAAGTTCTTCAGAGTTTGAGAAACCATATTTTTCCGGTTCTATAGGAATTTCATTAAATGCCTCTCCCTGAAAGTTTTGTAGGCTAAGAAAAGAGGAGAGAAATGCTTTACCTGAAACATTCCCGGATAATAAATAGCTTTCCTGAAGCATCTCTGCTATTTCTGAATAACTTAAACCTGGTGGGTGATCTGACAAATTTTCCGTTTCCAAATTATCCATTGAATTGCTAATCTCAGAATCTCCACCCAGGGAATTATCCCCAAAAATGCCATCATCACTAAAAAAGTCAAAAGATATAGCCTCATCCACTTCCGGTAATGAATAGGGAACAGTGTCCTGATTCATAAGCTTGTTTATACGTTTAATACTGGGGACAATAGTTTGTACTTTTTTTACATTAGAACTTACTTTCCCGATATAACTCTCAAACTTCTCAAGACTGGAAAGAAATTCAGGATTTAAAATATCTCCTGCAGCAGGTGCACTTATCATTATTGATAAATAGTTACTTCCACTTAATTCTTCATTAAAAATTTGTATATCTTTAACAACTCTACTGTCCTCTGTAAAAAATTTTACAGTATCTGTTCCTACTGTAATTTTTGGAATTAGAGCAATTGTTACAACAAAAAGTGTTACTGATATAAAAAATACAATCCATTTTCGCTTAAATACAATTTTTTCAAGTATTATAAAGGCAGGCTTGGTTTTTGTTCGCTCTGCTTTATTTTCTACCATATGATATTTTTCTGTATCTATTCCATTTCCATATCTTAATCTAAGAAGTGTTGGAATTAATACTAAAGATACTATCTGGGAAAAGACGACACCAACAGCACTTAGAACCCCGAATGTTCGAAAAGGGCCAAGGGGGCTTGAAACTAAAGAGATAAAACCTCCTGCAGTTGTTAGTCCAGCCAGAATTACAGGAACCAGTATTGTTTTTAAACTTTTATTAATTATTATACTAACAGCTTTATAGTTAAGAAAACCTGACTGATGATCAATATCCTCATAGAAGTGACTCATTACGTGAATGCCATATGCACTTCCTACAACTAGTAATAAAACCGGAACTAAAAGTGTGGCCATTGTAAAAGTAACACCAAGAAAACCAATAAGCCCCATTACCCACACAGCGGCAACAGCCAATCCAATTAGTGGAAATAAAACACCCTCAAGTCTTTTAAAGCTTAAATATAAAATTCCCAGAATTAACAGTGCTGCAACTGGTATTAGCCAGGTAAGATCCGACATTATACTTCTTGATATTTCCTCTTTAATAAGGGGTAATCCTGCAACAGGAAACGATAGATTTGCACTTTTATATTCTTCTGTTAATTCCAGAATCTGTTCATATATCTCCTTATTTACCTCATCACTGGCACCGGGAACTGGTTGAATAATAACTGCACTTAGTCTTGAATCCTGAGAGAGAAATGTTCCCTCATAAATATCCTTCCAATCAACTAAACGTTTTTTGAATTCCTTAATGGAACCTGGTGACAGATCATCCAGGATAGGAATAACTTCCATCCCCTCTTCTGTTCCAATTATGTAGTCCATATTTGTAATGGACATTACTGTCTTAATATTATCTGATTTTTCAAGTACTTTTGTTATCTCATCAATTACAGTAAGAACTTCCGGCTCGAGTACTGTACCAAAATTGACCTTAACTCCAAGTATTATTGAATCCATGGCTCCAAACTCTTTTTCTATCTCTTTGTCTATTTTTGTAATTTCATGATTTTGGGGAATGAAAATATCGGTAGAGCTGTCTACATAGATTTTTGGTATTTGAAATGCTGCTATTATTGTTATTAAAATAAACAGCAGCAGTATTGTAATATCCCTTAGTCTTTCTTTTCTCAGAATAATGCCTCCATAGTTATGTTATGGTTTAAGCATCTATCTAAACTGAGTAATTTTGTATCACCCAAAGGGATGAATTGGGGTCACCTGTTAGTGTGAAATTATTTTGTATTCAAAAAAGTTCAAAAAGATCCCCTTGACAGTTATTTTCCCTTTCTCTATAGTAATACTCAGTTAATCACTAAAAAAGGAGACGTACATGAGAATCAGTATGAAAGCATTTTATGCACCCACTGCCCTTAATGGGAATCTTGTGTCCGTGGATTTTTTAAGTGGAGCCTTAACTTAGGCTTTAAACTGAAATTAGTTAATCCACCGCGGACACCTTACAGGTTCCGCGGTTTTTTTGTGTCTGATTATACTTCAGACTTAATGTAACCTGTCGCGGAAATCACCCACAGCAAACCGGATACAGGAGGTCGGATGCACCAGCAAAAATATACTAAAAAAATGAAACAACTGCTTCGTCTTATTGGTAAATCAAAATGGACATATATTGGAGCACTGCTGGCAATTGGTGCAGAAGTAGCTGCTGAATCGGCAGGAAACCTTATAATAAGACATATTATTGATAATATAATTCTTAAAAATAAGGGACTGGCTTTGATAATTCTCTTTACCTTTATTTTTGGAGGAGTCTCCTTTTTTAGAGCAATCTTTAGTTTCCTTGAAGGCAAGGGGAAAGCCAGGGTATCAGAGACTGTAGCTAAGGATATTCGTAATCAGATGTTTGATCATATACAGAATCTCTCTTTTCAATATCATGACAATGCTCAGACAGGTGAACTGGTACAACGAGCTACCTCGGATGTAGATGCTGTAAGGCGCTTTTTTGCTGAACAGATACCTGGAATTGCACGGATAGGACTACTGTTTATTATAAATTTTGTTATCCTTATTGTACTGAACACGAAACTGGCTTTACTCTCTATTGTTGCAGTTCCATTAATTACCTTTTCATCTTTCTTCTTTTTCCAGCTTATATTTAAAGCCTATGATGATTTTCAGGATCATCAGGGGAAGATGACTGCAAGGATACAGGAAAACCTCTCCGGAATTAGAGTTGTAAGGGCATTTGCCAGACAGGATTGGGAAAAAGAACGTTTTCGCAAAGTAAACAGTACTCAACGGCAAAAAGGGATGACACTTCTTATTCGTCATAGCCTCTATTGGCCCCTGGCTCATACAATCTGTGGTCTGCAGTTTGTCTTAACAATTCTCGTTGGGGCAATAATGGTAATTAATAAAACAATGACCCCAGGAACCTTTATTGCATTCTCTTCTATGGTAAATGCCCTAATATGGCCCCTCCAGGAACTTGGAAGGATGATAACAGAACTATCTAAAAGTTTTGTCTCTTTTAACCGAATAGTTGAAATTCTGGATACAGAAAGGGAGGATCTGCATTCCGGTGATATCTGCGGAAGTGAAAAAATTAATGGGCATATTGAGATTAATAACCTGACATTTGCCTATAGTAAAGAGATCCCAGTGCTTAGAAATATCTCATTCAAGTGCAGGGCAGGTGAAAAAATTGCATTAGTAGGAGCAACAGGTTCCGGAAAGACAACCCTTGTAAATCTACTACCCCGGAATTATGAATATCAGGAAGGGGAAATACTCCTGGACGGAAGACCTCTCAATCACTATAGCCGCCATTTTCTTAGAAAAAATATAGGTATTGTAGAGCAGGAACCTTTCCTTTTTTCCACAACTATAAAAGAGAATATAAATTATGGACTTGAAAGAGAGGTTTCTTTGGATGAAATTATTCTTGCAGCAAAAGCTGCGGCAATACATGACTCAATTATGGCTTTTCCAGATGGATATGACACTATGGTAGGCGAAAAAGGTGTAAGCCTCTCAGGTGGGCAAAAACAGAGAATTACCATTGCAAGAACCATTTTAAAAGATCCGGCAATTCTTATTCTGGATGATTCAACATCGGCAGTTGATGCAGCCACAGAAGAAAGAATTAAGGCTGCTCTTCAAAAACTTATGGTCGGAAGAACAAACTTTATAATTGCCCATCGAATTCAAACATTAAAAATGGCAGATCGTATACTTGTCATGGACCAAGGCAAAATTGTTCAGGAAGGCACTC
The DNA here is from genome assembly GCA_029932585.1 of Spirochaetia bacterium. Taxonomy (GTDB): domain Bacteria; phylum Spirochaetota; class Spirochaetia; order B11-G9; family B11-G9; genus JAJRQE01. The sequence continues at coordinate 9,110 of JAOZPU010000045.1, forward strand.
ACCAGGAACTGGTAGAAATTGATGGATTTTATAAACAGGTTTTCATACTTCAAACTTCAATTGAAGAAGATCTGCAGCAGGAACTGGCGGTCGCGGCTCTAAAGGAATAACAGTCAGGAATAATATATGAAAGATAAAAAAACAGGAACTATAATTAGAATACTAAAATTAACCCGTCCTCATTGGAAATTGTTTGCAGGATTTACCCTGGCAATTATGTTTACAGCTTTTTTGGACAGCCTGGGAACATACATAACAAAACTAATTATTGATGATGGGATTCTTGCAGGAAATCTTGAAAAAGTTATTTATTACAGTAAATTATATGGAATAGTGTACTTTACTAATAGCATTAGCTTTTTTATATTTATCTACTGTGCCGGACGATTAGGCGAATGGATACAGTATGATCTGCGGGAAAAACTATTTAATCATATCCAGGAACTCTCATTCTCTTTTTTCGATAAGTCATCTACAGGATGGCTTCTCTCACGAATTACTTCAGATACCGAAAAAATGGCAGACCTTGCTACATGGATGTTACTGGATACAATATGGGCCTTTTTCAATATTATAATTGCTTTGGTTTTTATGGCTATGATTAATGTAAAACTTGCTATGATTATAGCAATAATCCTGCCCCTTCTAGTAATTACAGCTGCAAAATTTAAAACCCATATATTAGGAGAATACAGAAAAGTCCGTAAAATGAATTCAAAAATTACTGCTGCATATAATGAAAGTTTCAGTGGTGTAAAAGTTGTAAAAGCTCTTACCAGAGAAAAGATGAATTTAAGTAACTTTGGGGGACTTACAGGCGAGATGTACCGAACATCCTTTAGAGCAGCATGGCTTTCTGCCCTCTTTCTTCCTGTTGTACAATTAATTATTACATTCGCACTTGGGGCAATTCTCTGGTTTGGAGGATGGCAGATACAGTTAGGAGAGATGACTATTGGTGGACTTCGGGCATTTATAGGTTATATCACTTTTATGTTATGGCCAATTCAGGATCTTGCCCGTGTTTTCAGTGGAATGCAGCAATCCATAGCTGGAGCGGAAAGGGTTTTTGATCTTCTTGATACTCCATCTGAAATTGAGGATAAAGCCAGTGCAAAAGATACGGCTTCTTTCCAGGGTAATGTGGAATTTAAGAATGTGAGTTTTTCATACAGAGAAGATAATCCGGTTCTTAGAAATTTCAATCTCAACATTCTTCCAGGGGAAACTATTGCAATTGTGGGACCTACAGGAGGAGGAAAAACAACAATTGCAAGTCTTCTTTCAAGATATTATGAACCTGTTGAAGGTCAAATTCTTATGGATGGCCATGATTACAGGGAATACACCCAGAAGGCTCTTCAGAGTCGAATTGGAGTTGTCTTACAAAAGCCTCATCTATTCTCCGGAACCATAAAAGAAAATATAGAATATGGTAACCCGGAAGCACCCTTTGATGAAATTGTTACTGCAGCAAAGACAGCTTTTTCATATGATATGATAATGTCTCTTCCAAACAGGTGGGATGAGTTAGTAGGGGAAGAGGGCACACTCCTTTCCCAGGGGCAGAAACAACTTATATCTTTGACCAGAGCTATCCTTGCCGATCCTGATATTCTTATTATGGATGAGGCTACAAGTTCTATAGATACTTTAACTGAAAAAAATATTCAGCAAGGTATTTCTGCCCTTCTTGCAAACAGAACAAGTGTAATAATTGCTCACAGATTATCCACCATTAAGGATGCGAACCGAATATTAGTTGTTGAAGATGGTTATATAAAAGAGGAAGGCAGCCATTCTCAATTATTGAAAAATAAGGGACACTACTATGAACTCTACACCAGTCAGTTTAGAAAGGAGAGAACAGAGGCAATTGGAATGTTGAATTAGTTGTTTTAAAGAATGACCCTCTTGATAATTCAGGAGGGGCTATATATCTTATTATAAATTCAAAATCAGTTCATCCAAAGTCCGTTTTGGTACATGATGTGTTGCGTCCTTATCTCTCCAATATTCAATATCATCTTCAATAATATCATCAATAACAACTTTCTCTTTTGGTTTTCCTAATGCAATAACATATAGAACCTGATATCGTTCAGGAATTGAAAGACTCATCGCCAGTAGTTCCCGATTAATAGCCGCAAAAATACACCCTCCCAGTTCCTTCTCAACTGCACCGAGAAGAATTGACTGCATAGCAATTCCTGCATTTACATCAAAATAATTTTTACCTATTTCCAAATCTCCAAGAACAATAATATAGGCAGAAGGGCGCTCTCCCGGCTCCGGTCCATCCCATTCTTTCAGATAACCAGCCCAGGCCAGAGTTTCAAAAATTTTTGCATTTTTTTCTTTGGTATTTGACAGAATATATTTTAATGGCTGCTTATTTGCAGCAGAAGGTGTAATTCGAGCAAGTTTAATAAAATCTTTTAATGTTTGGGATTCTATTATGTGATCTTCATAAAATCTTCTATAGGATCTATTTTTTAGAACTAAATCTGTAATCATGACTACCTCCGAACTGAGTTAATGATAAACCCTAATATTTGATAATTCAAGAAGAAGATTATATAAAAAATTGTTCAGAACATACACGATATATTTTATTTAATAGAGATTTTTGTCACAATAATTTTATTAAAAGCATTTTTTTATAATTTTAAAAATGTATTTATTGATATTTCAAATTTTTAATGTTATTATTTAGTTAATAAAAAATATAGGAGCTGCATATGAAAAAAATTATTGTTTTGTTAGTACTGTTAAGTGTACTAACTGTAGGTGTTTTTGCTGAACAGGCAGATTATTTTACATTCACAATGGGATCCGGTGCTGGTTACGATATCAATGGATCTAGTGTTGTTGCCGCATCAGTTTTTGGTATGGATTATACTTTTAATTCTACTTTTTCCGGTGGTTTCAAATTCTTTGATATTGCAGGTAATGCAGGAAGCTTTATCAACATATCTGTTATTCCTGCAGATAAACTAAAATTAACTGTATATACTGGTAAATTAGTTGCTGCTGCTGCTTTTGGAGTAGGCTTAAGCTATGATCTTTTTGCAAAAAAAGATGCCCTTTTCTCAAATATGAGTATAAATATCGATTGGTTGGCTGATAATGCAGGTACATATCCTGTTGCAACTGGTGGTGTTGTTCTTTTTGGTCTTAGAACTCAGGTTGGTCTTTAAAAACTAACTAATTTTTACACAAATTAACCCTCCCTTGACGGGAGGGTATTTTTTTTACATCTTAAAAAAGAGGGAAACAATGATTGATATAATTTTAACTGCATTGCTTATTTTATTATTAAGAGTAGGTCAGGATACCCTCTTTCTTGCAAAGATTGATGCCTTTAACAGAGCAAATAAAATTTACTCTATGAGCATTAATTTTTTTGAGGCAATGTATACCATTACAGTTATAAAAATTGTTCTGGATCTTATGCAGAAAAATGTCTACTTTGTAATCTTTTTTGGTTTAGGATCTCTTTTGGGAGGACTTATTAGTTCTTTAATTAAAAGCAAACTTGATAATAGATTGGAAGGACAGCGTAAGTTTTATGCAAGAATATCTCTTGATGATGACAAAGACAGAACAGAATTAATCAAAATTCTTATTGCCCATAAATATGAGTTCACAGTAGATAAAAAAGAATATATCAGTGGAAAAACAAGAACAGTTATACAGGGATCAATAGATAACAGAAAACGAATGTATGAACTAAAAGAAATTTTAAGAGGCCGCCCAGGGAAATTTGTAACTATTTTACGAGCAGAAGATGTTTATATGCTAAGCTGATAATATTATATCTTTAGCTGTTTCCCTTTCCATTTTCCACAAAATTCATTATTAATCGATGAGCAATGCTATGATGAGTAGGCAGCATAGGGAAATTATCTGAAGTAAACCAGCCTGCATCTAAAATTTCTTTATTATCAATCTTTATTTCACCAAAATCATACTCAGCAGTAAATGCAACCATTAAAGAACTGGAAAAAGGCCATGGCTGACTTCCAAAGTACTCTATATTTTTGACAGAGATGCCAGTCTCTTCCATAACCTCGCGTTCTACAGTCTCTTCCAATGTCTCCCCTGGTTCAACAAAACCTGCCAAAACAGAATATACAGGCCTGCTAAACTTACTCCCCCTTGCAAGAAGTATTTCATTCCCTCTTGTTACCGAACAGATCATAGCTGGAGATATTTTTGGATAAGATATGTGATCGCAATTGTGACATATTTTAACTCTCTCCCTGGGATGATTATCTGTAGGGTGCCCACACTTCCCACAAAATCGAAAAGTTCTGTCCCAATCAGAAATCTGTCTACCCAGGCCGGCAAGAAAAAAAAGATTTTCACTACTTGTTCTATATAGATGCCTCACATTAATAAATTTTGTAGTATCAGGAATATCTCTTTTGTCATCAATATTTAAAGCGGAGTAATAAACTCCACCCATTATTCCAATGGGAACAAGAGAACCTTCTAAATCAAAATAAGTACTAATTTTATTATATTCAGGAATAGGGTTTCCCTCTTTATCCTTTTCAACAAGTATCTCCATATTATGGTAAACAAAAACTACTTTTTCCCCAGTAAAATTTTCAGGCAGCTTAAGTAGCTGTATCAATTTTTTCATAATCATCATTTTAATGATAAAGATATTTCAATGCAATAAGCTAATATCCCTAAAATATTTGTATAGTTATATATGCTGAATTTTATTATAATACAACCATGGGGAAACTAAGCATAATTATTACATTTTTGATTATATCCATTTGCTTTTTAAATGCTGGAGAAGTCCAAACAGATCCGGGAAAATACTGGCTACAAACAAGAACCTGGGAAAAATCTTTAACAACATCAATGCTTATTGAATCTTCACTTGCAGCTTCCGGACTATCTGGGGATAATCTAAATCAATATAAAAATAAATTTAAACAATTACTACTAAAATTTACAGAAGATATTTCCGGTTCATTTGAAACTATTTCAACCTATGAACAGGGAGAATTTATCCTTAACTGGGCTCATGAGAATATTCTAAGAAATTATATTGAAGAACAAACATTGATGAATGTCTTAATTGATACTGGCAATTATAATTGTGTTTCATCAGCTATTTTTTATCTGATACTTGCCAAAGAGGCGGGTTTAAACTCAGAAACAATTGAAACCAGTGACCATGCTTTCTGTACAGTTAATACTAATAGAGGCTGGGTTGATGTCGAAACAACTACTTCCTACGGTTTCAATCCTGGAATTAAAAAGGAATTTCAACAATCATTTAATCAAACAGGATATACCTATGTTCCTCCTGGTAATTATAGAACAAGGCAAAGGATTAATGATAAAGAAGCTGTATCTCTGATTCTACAGAACAGAATGTCTGTTTTACAAAAAAATAATAAGCACGATCAGGCTATTGCTCTTTCAATAGCCAGATGGACCTTTGCAGATACTGACAAAAGCTTCAAAGATATGAATGATTCCTTTAGAAATTGGGCCGCTGTATTAAATAATAAAGGAAGTTACACAGAAGCTTATTACTTTCTAAGTGAAGTCTCGCAGAAGTATAGTCTTATGGATAAAAACAGTGACCTATTATATGATCTCGCATATAATCAAATTATTTCAATACTAAATAATGGTGATTACAATTCTGCAAATAAATTTCTTCTGGAATCAAAATCTATTTTAAATAGTTCTGATCAAAGTAAACTTGAAAAATTAGTAACAAGAGATTATCTTTCTGATATTGTTAGAAATAGGAACTATGAAGAAAGTTTACCTTTAGTAAGAGAAGCTTATAAATCTAATGGAATATCAAACTCTGAATGGCAAAACTGGATTACTGTTCTTCATCAAAATAAGGCACTGGAAATTTCGGAAACTACAGATTGGTGGGAAGCCTGGCAATTTTTATTAAAACTGCCTCAAGAGGAAAAAAATTTATCAGGTATTATTCAATCAATAAAACTCGCTCATGATAACTGGAGTTTTGATATTCATAATAAATTTGCTGATTATTATAATAAACAGAATTTCAAAGAAGCAGAACTTGTTTTGCGAAAGGGGCTACTTCTAGACCCTGATAATAAATATCTTTCACAGGATCTAAAAGATTTAATAAAAATAGATTATTAAAATTTTATAACTTAGTGAGACTTACAAGTCCGGATATTTTTTCTACCAACTGCTCTTTTGTAAAAGGTTTAACTATATAATTCGTAACACCTAATTTTGCAATCTCAACAATATTCTCTTTTGCAGACTCAGCAGTAAGCATAATGACCTTCATATCCTTTCCCCTTGGAGAGGATCTAAGCTTACGAAGCATCTCAATGCCATCCATTACAGGCATTGTTATATCAAGAATTACAAGATCAGGTATAATTCTAATTATAGATTGCAGACCAAGTAATCCGTTTTCAGCTTCATGGATTTCACAATCATAATCCTTTAACGAATTCTTTATTATAGATCTAATTGTCATACTATCATCAACTGTAAGAATTTTAATCGGCATATACAACTCCTA
>JAOZPU010000045.1:15765-17925 GCA_029932585.1 Spirochaetia bacterium
CTCCTAAATTTTATATGGACGCAAGTGGATTTCTGTAATTAAATAATGTATTCCATGTTTAAAGTAAGATCGTGCAAATTTCCCTCCGGATGGAACTGTGTGATTAATATTTTGTTTACGTTCTGCTTTGGGAGGGCTTATATCGCACTGAAGCCCGGAAGCTGAAATTTGGGTTCTAAGATTACCGCCTATCATATTTGCAAGCTCTTTAATTACATCCAAAACTTCAGTTTCACTCTGAATACTACTCATATCGGAATCCAGCATTGTAGATGCTACCTTTTGAGCATAACTTTCCCTCATCTGTATTCTGAAATCACCAAGAACACTTCCTCCAAAAAAAAGTGCTCCTTCGATCCAGAATTCATCAGTATCAGTAATTTCTTTACTTTCACTAATTTCCTCTAGTTCAAACTCCAGCATTGTAGCAAAAACTTTTTTTGTAGTATCACGGATCATTTCATATAAAGCCATATCTATTTAATACCATTGTAATGCGTTTAAATCAAGCAGAATACATGCTAACCTTTTGACTTAACTAAGTTTATCTAATATTATTATGAAAAAATAATATAAAAGAGTATAATTATTGAATGAGTAACAAACTTCGGATATTTATCATACTATTTGTTTTTACAATAGGAACTATGGGTTTCTATTTTATTGAAGGTAACTGGACAATCCTTGAAGCCTTCTATATGACAATTATAACTATTACAACAGTTGGATATGGTGAAATTAAACCACTATCTTCTTCTGGACAGATATTTGCAATTGTATTTATTATTCTGGGACTAAGTACTGCAGCTATTCTTGCTTCTGAACTCGCCAGACAGTTTATAGAAAGAAACTTTAAAGCCATCTATGGAGCAGGTAAAATGAGAAAAAAAATAGCAAAAATTCAAAATCATTATATAATCTGCGGATTTGGCGATATTGGGAGCTCTATGAGTGCAGATTTGAAAGAAGCAAAAATTCCTTTTGTAATTATTGAAAACAAAATTGAAACAGCTGAATTTGCAACAATGCAAAATTATCTTGTTGTAAACGGTAAGGCAACATATGATGATACTCTTGTAGAAGCCGGTATAAAAGAAGCCAGAGGAATTGTTATATGTCTGGGTGACGATTCATTAAATATGTATGTATCTCTGGCTGCTAGAGAACTTAACCCAAAACTGCTTATTCTTGTTAGAGGTTATAAAATTGAAGGTGAAAAAAGAATGATCAGGGCTGGAGCAAATTCAGTAATCTATCCCCTTAAACTGGGTGGACAGCAAATGGCTCAACTGATTATTTCTGAATACAGCAAAGAAAATAATGCTAATCATCTTGAATTAACCACCAGTGGAATAATGGGATATTCCCTAAAAATGTATAAACACTTCAAAGAAGAAGAGACAACAATTAAACAAATACTGGATTCAACAAATGCTTCACAGGCGCTAAAAATTCAGAGAATTGGTGGTTTGGAGATAAACAGACCTGGAATTGATGCAAAAGTAATGAAAGGAGAAAGCATCCTTCTCCTTTCTCATGACGAAACTGAGGAAGACCTGCTGGATGACCTTGAATTATCAGAAAATACAAATACTAAAGAAGAAAACCCTGGGACTCAGGGGTATCAGCTTTTTGCCTGGGATGATTCATTTTCTCTTGGAATACCAATTTTAGATGATGAACATAAAAAATTACTTAGATTAATAAACAATTTCCTTAGTTCGATTCACACAAAAGATGAAAAATCCATTATAAAATCTACCTTCGATAGTTTATTGGATTATACACATGTACATTTTACAAACGAAGAAGCTTTTATGGCAGAGCATAAATATCCTGATCTTAAAGAACATAAAAAAGAACATATTAAATTAACAAAAGAAGCAGTTCAGCTAAATAACAATAAGGATTATGTTTTTTCTGATAATATTGCAGACTTTCTAATTTCCTGGCTTACAAACCATATTATGGGAACTGATAAAAAATATGCTGAGTATATTTTAGCAAGAACACCTGATGCTGGTAAAATTGAAAACTCAAATAATTCTTAGTTGTTTTAAACGGCTATTTTCAAATTATATCTTTCTATTAAGGAATTATAGTATTGTCTAAAACTCCAATTAACCAGAAAATCTCATATTTATTAATCATGGGAATCAG
>JAOZPU010000046.1:0-3900 GCA_029932585.1 Spirochaetia bacterium
AATATTTTTCTTACAGAAACATTTGTGTATTCATTTATGGGTCTCCTTTCCGGTGTAGCCGGAGTAGTACAGGCTTTGTTGGTTCAGACTGTTGCTCCTAATTCTATAGTTGGAAAAGAACTTGATGTAATAGCTGCTGTTGTCCTTGGAGGTGCAAGCCTTGCCGGTGGAAAGGGGAGTGTTTTTGGAGCAATCCTTGGAGTAGCTCTTTTAGCAATTCTAAGAAATGGAATGACCCTTATGGCAATACCGGCAGTCTGGTTTCAGTTTCTGGTAGGTGTAGTAATTTTAGTGAGTATTGGATTTAGCTCATATCAGGATAAGTTGAGATCCGGAAAAACTTCTGTAATTGATATTCTGGAGGAAACTAAGTAATGATAAAATTAAAAATATCTATGGATAATGAGACGAAGGTTCTTAGCCTTATTCTGACTGGAGTTATAATTTTGATGTCCATATTAAGTCCAGGACATTTTCTTAGAATTGAAACTTTTCAGGGAATGGCATTTCAATTACCTGAACTTGGTTTATTATCTCTTGCAATGATGATTTCAATGCTGACAGGTGGAATTAATCTTTCTATTATTGCAACAACAAATATGTCTGCTATTACAGCTGCTCTTATACTTACAACCTGGATTGTACCTGAAGTTCCAGCATCAACTGATATTATGATAATTATGATAGCAATAATTGCAGCCTTGGGTGTATCCGTTCTTATTGGGTTATTTAATGGTATTCTAATATCTGTAGTAAATATTCCACCTATACTGGCTACTCTTGGAACAATGAAGCTCCTGCAGGGTCTGGCCTTTATTATTACAAGAGGTTATGTCATTTCCGGAATGCCCGATTTAATAAGATTTATTGGTAATGGAAAGGTTGTGGGAATACCCATGCCACTTATAATATTTGCAATTTTTGCTTTTTTAATGGCATCTTATCTGAATCATACTTCAACAGGTTTTAACATCTATATGTTTGGTTCTAATTCTATTGCGACACTTTTTTCCGGGGTTAATAATAGTAAAGTTATTATTAAGACATATATGATATCCGGTCTTTATTGCGGAGTTGCTGCGATAATTATGATGTCACGTTTCAATTCTGCAAAGGCCGGATATGGTGAATCTTACCTGCTTGTTACAATTCTGGCGGCTGTACTTGGAGGGGTAAAAAGTGAAGGGGGCTTTGGTCGGGTAAAGGGCCTTGTTCTCTCTCTTATTATCCTGCAGGTAATGTCTATTGGATTAAATCTTATCGGTGTAAGTGCATTTTTAACTGTGGCACTTTGGGGTCTTATTATGATTGGTGCAATGATTAGTCATTTTATTATTGAGCAAAGGGATTTGTTAAAACTAAGTGTTTCTAAATCTTAATAAGGTTTACTTATAGAAGGGAAAATAATGGGAAACAAAAAAAATTATGTAGCTTTTGACTGTGGAAATTCTTCTATACGGGTTTTATCCGGTCTTTTTGATGGTGAAAAAATTGAAACAAAACTTGTTCATCAGGTTCCCAATGAAGCTATTAATGTTAATGGTATTTTTTATTGGGATATTTTATATATTTTTCGGGAATTACAGATTGGTCTTCAAAAAGCATTTATCAAATATGGACATGTTGAGTCTGTTGGTATATCAACCTGGGGGATAGATTTTGGACTTTTAGGTAAGTCAGGTCAGCTTCTTGGTAACCCTTTATGTTATCGAAATGATTTTGGAGAAAAGGTTCTTAATTCTCTTAGTAAAGAGGAAAAGGATAAAATATTTAAAGCTACAGGTATTCTTGATCATCCTATGAATTCTCTTTATCAGCTTCTCGGGATAAAAAAATATCTACCTGAATATTACAAAGAAGCTGAAAAATTTCTGCTAATTCCAGATCTGCTTGCCTGGCTTTTTACCGGAGTAATTTGTGGTGAGCCCTCTATTGCAAGTACTACCCAAATACTAAATATGAGAGATTGGGAATACTCATCTGAAGTAATTGACCATTTTAAACTTAACCCATCATTGTTTCCTCCTCTAACAAAACATGGAGAGGTGTATGGGAATTTAAAACAGGATATTGCAGGTTCTTTAAAGATAAATATATGTCCTTTTGTAAGTCTTCCTTCCCATGATACTGCATCTGCTGTTGTTTCTGTTCCTGCGACGAGTGATGATTTTCTTTTTATATCTTCCGGAACATGGTCTTTAATTGGAACTGAGTTAAAAGAACCTATTATTAATGCGGATGTATACAAAGAGGGTTTTGCAAATGAAGGTGGAGCCCTTGGTACTATAACATTTTTAAAAAATTCTACAGGTATGCATATTCTTCAGAATATTAAAAGAGAAATGGAGAAAGAGGGGCAAAAATATTCCTGGGATCAACTTGTTAAAATGGCTGACAGCTGCATGAGTATAGTTCCTGTTTTTGATCCCAATGATAAAAGCTTTTACAATCCTTTAGATATGCCTGCTGCAATATGTGAGTACACGAAACAGGAACTGTCCATAGAAGAGGTTCTGGCTTCAGCTTATATATCTCTTGCATGCAGTTATAAACAGAGTATAGAGAAAATAGAAAAGCTGTCTAATAAAAAATACAAGGTTATTCATATTGTAGGAGGGGGTTGTCGGAATGATTACCTTAATCAGATTAGCTCCGACATAACAGAAAAGATTGTAATAGCAGGCCCTGAAGAAGCTACTTCTCTTGGTAATATTGGTATTCAGTTAAAGAAGGATCAGCCTGATCTTTCACTTTTTAAGATAAGGCAGATTTTAAAAAAATCAATTAACACAAGATCTTTTACTCCTGTAAAGGATCAAAGTTTGAAAAATAAAATGGAAGCTTACTACGAAAAATATAAGGAGCTGTTTTAATCAGCGAAGGGGAAAATGTATGGATACAAGTGAAATTTTAACAGACAGATCCGGGTCTGTAGGTTTGATAATATTGAACAGATCAGAAGAGATGAATACATTTACGCAGAATTTTGCAGAAAAATTAAGCAGTGCTCTTATCGATTTTGATGATGATGAAGAAATACGTGTTGTTATTATTAAGGCAGAGGGAAAAAACTTTTCAGCCGGAATATCTTTGGATTCGTTTAAAGATAAGGATCACCGGGAGTATCGTGAGTTTCTTCGAATGATGGATCTTCATAATCATACAATCGCTAAAATGAAGAAACCTGTTATTGGTGCAGTCAAGGGTTATACCCTTGCCAATGGTGCGGGACTGGCATTTGCATGTGATTTGGTAATTGCTGCTGAAGATACTAAATTGGGTACAACAGCTATAAATGTAGGTCTGATCTGCCTTGGTCCTGCAGTACCATTAAATAAAATAGTTGGACGGAGAAAGACCCTGGAGATGGTGCTTACCGGAGACATGATGACTGCTGGAGAAGCTTTGGCTTTGGGACTTGTTAATCGTGTTGTTCCAGCTGATGAACTGGAAGATGCGGCAATGGAGCTTGCTCTAAAGCTTGCAAAAAAGAGTCCTCTGGCAATGGAGGTTGGGAAGCGGGGTATTTATGCTCTTGAAGATCTGTCCTACCATCAGGGTGCAGATCTTATGACCGAATATTTTGCAAATCTTTGCAGCACAGAAGATGCTGAAGAGGGTGTTGCTGCGTTTCTTGAGAAAAGAAAACCAAATTGGAAGATGAAGTAGAAGGATAATAATATGAATAGCATGACTAAAAAATTACCTCCTGGATACATGGGCAAGCTCCTGATAATAGACTTAAACAGTAAAAAAATAAGGAAGGAAAATCTTGATCCTGAAATTGCCAGCCTTTTTCATGGTAACAGAGGTCTGGGCGTTGCATATTTATACAGGCATTTTAAAAGATTGGAAGAGTCCGGGAAGTATAAAAATGCATTCAAAGAAGTAGATCCTCTT
>JAOZPU010000046.1:4000-17911 GCA_029932585.1 Spirochaetia bacterium
AGAAATCTTTCTCTCTATGCAAATGTAATGAGTGATAAAGGGCGTACCTTTGGAAGAGGTGGTGCTGGAGCAGTTTTTGGATCCAAAAATCTTATTGCTGTTGCCGTTTCCCCTGATAAATCCACTAAGGTTAGTGTAAGTGATGAAGAAGAGATGGATATAAAAAATAAGAGTGGTTCTGTCTATAAAGCAAAAGTTAAACTGGATGTAGGAAAGTTTACCAGAAAGGAACAGCATTATGGTTCTCTTGCCTCTATGGGTTCTCTTGGGCTTGCAGGAATGGTTAATAACTTCGATCAGCTTATTCATAATAATATGATCGATACAAATCATGAATTATCAGATATTCAAAAAGTTGATGGAGAAGCATTAAGAAACCATGCAGATATTGCCCAGGATGGTGAGGATGTAATCGAAGTTAAAAAAGATACCTGTTATAACTGTTCAATTACATGTAAAAGAAAAACTACTATTAAGAATAGTAAAGGCGAAGTAGTTGATGCAGGTGAAGGTCCTGAATTTGAGACAGTCGCTCTGTTAGGTGTAAATCTTTCCATATATGATCTTCCACTTATTGCCAGAGCAAATTATATGGCTAACCGCTATGGAATGGATACTATTACTCTTGGATCAACTATTGCTGCTTTTGTAGAGTTGTACACTATTGTTAAGGATAGTAATTCTGACCTTAGTGAGGGTGAAAAGCTGTTTTTGAATGATTTTGGAGATTTTGATAAAAAGTATGGAGAGCCCCGTTTTGGGAATAAGGATTATCTTTTAAGTATTATAGACATGGTTGGAAAGGGCAACGGTATAGGTAAATATCTGGCTCAGGGATCTTACAGGTTTTGTGAGCGTTATGGCCATCCAGAGCTTTCTATGACAGTAAAAAAACAGGAACTTCCTGCTTATGATCCACGAGCTTCTTACAGTCAGGCTCTTTGCTATGAGATGAGTAACAGAGGTGGGTGTCACCTGGAAGGTGGTTATACAGCTGCACTAAGCTACTGCGCCGGTTATGCTGAATGGCCGGGAAATCGTATAGAAGGTACACCTCTAATTTCAAAAAATGCAACATTAAAGGGAACCGCAATTGATATTATAGGAGTTTGTGTATACAGCTCATTTGCAATTTCTCTTGATGAATATGCTCCAATAATTAATGCAGTAACCGGGGATAATCTAAACTCCGGATCACTTTTAAAATTTGCTCATAGAACTATCTCTTTAGAGAGGCTGTTTAATATTCGGTGTGGAAAGACAGAAAACGATGATTGGCTGCCGGACAGATTCTATGAAATACCAACACTGGTCGAGGGAGAGGAGACACTGTGCAGTCGGGATGTATTCAGCAAAATGCATAAAGAATACTACAATGCTCTTGGATGGAATGAGAAGGGTGTTCCGGAAGATACGACTTTGGAAAATCTTGGTATGAAAGAATATATGAACCGGGAGTACAAAACAAAATGAAAAGCAAACATGAAACAATTTATAAAAATTTCAAACTACTTGGTAATGCCCTGGGGCTGATAAATGCAAATAACACTCATAGCGGAAATATTTCTCAAACTGATCCCGACAATGATGATTATTTTTATATAACAGCCAGCGGTTCCCAGATAGGCAGTTTGGTTCCCCGGGATATAGTACCGGTTAAATTCTCTGATGTCAGTTGGGGAGACGGCAGGGGATCTACAGAGTCTACAATTCACAGGAAAATACTTAGTATACCTGGAATAAATGCTGTTGCACATGGACATTTTATGAACTGTACAACAATTTCTTTTGACCATAAGGATAAAGAAATATTTCTGGAATATATGGGGACGGATAAAAAAGGAAGGGAGGAATTCCGATTTTCTCCTATAGATTTATTTGGTGCTTATGTTGTTGATTCTGTTCAGGTTGGGAGTTATGAGCAACCTGTAGGATCCCCTGAAATGGAAGAAAGACTTCCGGTATATCTTAAAGAAAATCACTTGACCATTGTAAGGGGGCATGGCCCTTTTGCCAGAGGAGCCTCCCTTGAAGACTGTCTTTACAGATTGGGTACTTTGGAGCACAGTGCAACATTGGCTCTTCACTTACGAAGAAAGGGATATTCAATTGTAGATATTCAGCGCAAGATACAGAAAGAAGGAAAAGAAAATTTCTTTCCTGTTAAACCTCATCTTTTTGATGAATCGATACTCAAAAAAAGAGATGTAACAGATAAAGTTATGATCGATGACTTTGAGGAAAGACTAAACTATAACTATAAGAATCTAATTGGAGCCTATGGAACAGGTTCAATGAGCCAGAAAGTGTCTGCCAATGAGATGATCTACTGTCCAATGTCTGCCGTACCGGATGGGATGGATTTCCCTATGCTAAGGTTGAATCTTGAGTATGCGGATGATGATTCAGTAGATATGTGTATGCACAAACTAATTTATAAAAATACTATTCAGAATGCCTGTATGATTACTACAAATCCTATGTCTGTAGCTGATGGTATGGTTATACTTGCAGAAAAATATGGGAAGGGTATTCTTGCGGGTGAAAAGATTGATATTTCCTACGAGCCGGATGATCATCCTGTTGTTGCTCCTATAGATGCTGAGGCTATCTATCTAAATCCCAGACTGGGGCTTGTGGATATACATCAGCTAAAAGATATGAGTTCTAATAATCCAATACTTAATATGCTTAGAAATTATAAGGGCTGTTGTGTAGTTGCAGGGTATGGAGTAATTTCAACAGGTGAGACTACCCTTGAGCAGGCAGCTCATAATGCTTCTTCTGCAGAGAGGATAGCTCAGTTTAGATCTGATGTCTATATAAACGAAAAAATGGTGAATGGGCCGGAGATGAAGTCATTTGAGCCATTAACAAAATAATTTAATTTTGTCTTATTTCCCAGTATCAAAAGCTTTTATAAAGAAGGTTTTTGATATTGTGAATGAATATATATTCAGTGGTTGATTACATTCGAAATACATTCTTTAGCGTAAAAAGCTGTTGCAGAACACCCACTAATAACTTAAAATATCTATATGAAAAAAATGTATCTATTCTTATTACTTTCTCTTTACAGGCTAGTTAAATGAATAAATCAGTAAGTCTTATTCATGTATATATATTTAGCTTATTTTTAATTATTCTAGTTATATTCCCTATGCTGGGGTTTTTCTGGATAAAGCAGGAAATTAATGAATTCCATATTAATACCAACAATCTTATGCAGGAATTTATAGATTCAGGAAAAGAAACAATAAAAAATGAGGTTGATAATGCTGCAGCATATATTAATTTTACTCGTGGAAAGGCAGAAGAAAATCTTAGGAGAAAAGTAAAACTAAAAACTCTTTTTGGAATAGAATTAATTTCAGCATTATATGAAACTCATAATGGAAAACTGCCTAACAGTGAAATAAAAAAACTTGCTTATGATCTATTATCCACAATTTCATGGGATAATGGTCAGGGATATTTTTTTGCAGAAGATATGCTGGGAAATGAAATTATAAATTCCAATAATCCTGATTTGGAAGGGACAAATATTATAGATATCCAGGATTCAAATGGAACGTATCTAGTTAAAGAAATTATAAATACTGCAAAAAGTAAAGAAGGGGAAGGTTATGTTTCCTATTATTGGAATAAACCTGAACATCCTGAAAAATTAGTTGCTAAAATATCCTATGTAAAATATTTTGAACCTTTTGATTGGGTTATTGGAAATGGTAAGTATCTGGAAGATGAAGAATATTATATAAAAAATGAAACCCTTACCAGCCTTGTAAAATTTCATTTTACAAAGTCCGGAGTTTTTTTTGGAGGTGATTGGGATGGTGAAATTCTATTTGAATCCCAGGAAGGAGTGGAATCTTCCAATTCTTTAACTAAAATTGATTCTAAATTTGTACAGGAATTTATTTCAAAAGCAAAAGAGGGTTCCGGATTTGTTAATATATATACTACAGATATGTCATCAGATAAATCAGTTTCCTTAAAAAGTATAAGTTATATTCGAGGGATAGATGAGTGGGAATTATACATAGGATCTGCCATAAATCTTGAAGATATTGAAAAAGCTATTAGTCTGGAACAAATAAATCTAAGTATTAGAATAAAAAATCGTATTGTTCGAATATTAATATATATTACTATTTTTGTTTTATTGGGTACTATTATTGTATTTTTAATATCCAGAAGAATAAAAACTAATTTGTCTTTATTTAAAGATTTTTTTGAACGGGCATCCCATGATTTAACAGTAATTGATACAAAAAAAATATTTTTCAAAGAATCAATTATTATTGCTAACTCTGCAAATCATATGGTAAAAGAAAGACATAAAGTATTAAAAGAACTACGTGAGAGTGAAAAAAGGGTTTTTCAAATTATTGAGGCTGCGAATATTCCTATGGCAATTGGAAAAGATGGTTCTTCTGAATATTTAAATAAAAGTTTTAGAGAAACTTTTGGATATACCTTGGACGATATGCCTACTTTGGAAAGAATGTGGGAACTATCCTACCCTGATAAAAAATATAGAGCTGAAGTTCAAAAAAACTGGATTGAGGCATTAGAGGATACAGATAATTTTACAAAAGCTTTTAAAAAACAGTACTGTAAAGTTAGATGCAAAAATGGTGAAGATAAAGAAGTTGAAATTGATTTTAGCCCAGTGGGAGAAAGAGGGTTAACTACTTTTAGAGATTTAACTGCCCATAATAAACGGGAAGCTGAAAACACCCTACTTGAACAGAAATTATTACGAGCACAAAAAATGGAAGCAATTGGTCTTATGGCTGGTGGTGTCGCTCACGATCTTAATAATATTTTATCTGGAATTGTCGGATACCCCGATTTGATAATGATGTCAATTGATGAGGATAGTGAACTAGTTCCCCATGTTCAGGCCATTAAAAAATCTGGTTTGCGTGCAGCAGATGTTGTTGCAGACCTTCTTACAATTGCCAGGGGTGTTGCCAGTACTAGAAAACCATGTACTCTTAACAAAATAATAGATCAGTATTTTGAATCACCTGAGTTTGAAAAATTAAAACCTCAGATGGAAAAAATTATTCTTGTTAAAAATTTAGATAAAAATATACTAAATATTTCCTGTTCTGAGATTCATATAAAAAAATGTGTTATGAATTTGGTTATGAATGCAGTTGAGGCCATGGAAAATACTGGAGAGCTTTCTATATCGACAAGAAACCAGTACGTTGATTCACCATTCTCCATGGGGCAGCATATGGAAAAGGGTGAATATGCTGTACTTAGTGTTAAAGACACTGGGCACGGTATTCAGGAAGAAGACAAGGAGAGAATTTTTGATCCTTTTTATACAAAAAAGGTAATGGGGATGAGCGGTACTGGTCTTGGATTATCTGTTGTTTGGAATACTGTTCAGGATCATCATGGTGGAATAATTGTTACCAGCTCAGAAAAAGGTACCATTTTTGATCTGTATTTCCCAGTTAACAGAACTGCTGTTATTGAAGAATCTGTTAATGAAGATGTAGGTAGCATTCTTGGCAACGGTGAATCTATCCTTATAATTGATGATGAATCCCTTCAACAGGAAATTGCTTCAGGAATGCTGAGTTATCTGGGGTATAAAACTTCATATGTAAGTTCCGGCAGGGAAGCCATTGATTGGTTGGAAACTAATTCTGTTGATATTTTATTACTTGATATGATAATGCCTTCAGGTTTAAGTGGATTGCAAACGTACATAGAAATTCTCAAAAAAAATCCGGGGCAGAAAGCCATTATTGCCAGTGGTTATTCTCAAAATGATGATGTTGAGAGAACTTTGAAATTAGGTGCAGGTCGATTTATTAAGAAGCCATATACCATGGAATTACTGGGAAAGGCTATGAAACATGAACTCAAAAAAAGATAATCTGTGATATATAAAAGAGGAACAAAATGAATAATACTAATGAACAGAAAATGGAAAATTTTTTAGAGCAGCTAAGTGAAAAAAGACGAACAAATTTACTTCCCTCTTTATTAAAAGCTCAGGAATTATATGGATATATTTCTGAAGAAGTTGCTTTGAAAATTAGTAAAGTTTTAAAAGTAGCTCCTGCAGATATTTATGGAGTTATTGAATTTTATTCATTGTTATATTCAAAACCGACTGCCGAAACGGTTATAAGGGTGTGTACCAGTCCTCTCTGTTCACTCAAAGGTGCAGATAAAATAAAACAGGCTTTATTTAAAAAGTTAAATGTAGAGGATGGCGTACCTTCCACAGATGGAAGATTTATGGTTGAGTCTGTTCAGTGCCTGGGCTTATGTGATCAGGCACCAGCGGTAATGGTGAACAATCGTGCTGTTTGTAATATAGATGATGACAGTATTGATTTACTTATAAATGGAGGTGGACCAGGTTCCAAAAACAATTATTATAGTGATAATCCTGTTATTACAAAGAGATTTGGTAAAATTGATCCTTTAAGCATAGATGATTTTATAAAAGAAGATGGATTTAAAGGTTTTTTCCATGCTCTTACATTTACAAAAGATGAACTGATTTATGCGGTAAAATCCAGTGGATTAAAGGGCCGGGGTGGAGCAGGGTATCCCACAGGACTAAAAGAACAGGGTGCGGTGGCTGTGGAAGGCAGAGAAACCTATGTAATTTGTAATGCTGATGAATCTGAACCGGGAACGTTTAAAGATCGTATAATGCTTAGCAGTGATCCATACAGTGTTCTGGAAGGTATTCTTATTACTGCCTATATAGTAGGGGCAAAGAAAGGGTATATATATATTCGGGGAGAATACTCAGAAGTCCATGATATTTTTACAAAGGTTATTGAAAATGCCACTAAAGCAGGTTATCTGGGGGAAAATATTCAAGGATCCGGTTTAAGTTTTGACCTCGAGATAAGATCCGGT
Organism: Spirochaetia bacterium; assembly: GCA_029932585.1. Lineage (GTDB taxonomy): Bacteria > Spirochaetota > Spirochaetia > B11-G9 > B11-G9 > JAJRQE01. Next base: position 10,910 of record JAOZPU010000046.1, read on the forward strand.
GCCGGAGCATATATTTGTGGAGAAGAAACTGCATTATTTGAATCTATAGAGGGTAAACGTGGTTATCCAAGAAATAAACCTCCTTTCCCCATAGAAAATGGTTTATTTGGAAAACCGACAATAATTAATAATGTTGAAACATTCAGTTATCTTGCTCAGGTAATTAGTGATAAAAAAAGAGTTGTACTCACTCAAGGGGGCTCCCCTTCCGGAACTAAATTATTTTGCCTTTCAGGTGATCTTGTTCGACCAGGAATGTATGAACTTCCTTTTGGAACTAAACTTAGTGAGGTTATAAATGATTGGGCAGGTGGTGTTCCAGATGGAGAAATTGGAAGTATTATACTAGGAGGAGCTTCCGGCAGTTTTGTACCTGAAAAATACTGGAATATTCCTCTGGATGATCAAAGTTTAAGAGCAGTAGGCCTTGCCCTGGGATCTGGGGTAATAATGGTATTTAATAAAGATAGAGATATTTTAAAGATTCTTTCTGATATTACAGTTTTTTTCAAACATGAGAGCTGCGGTAAATGTTATCCCTGTCAGCAGGGCACTCAGTATCAGAATGAGATAATTACTCGTCTTGGTAAAGGAATATGTTATAAGGATGATTCTGAAAAGCTTGAGGATATTGGACTAACAATGAAGGATGCTTCCCTTTGTGGTCTTGGGCAGACAGCTTCTTCTGCTGTCTTGAGTGCTATGAAAATATGGCCCAATCTTTTTGAGGTTTCTAAAGGGGAGGTAGAGTAATGTTAACTATATACATAAATGATTTAGAACTTGAAGTTGAAGAAGGTTCTACAATTTTAGAAGCATCAGAAAAAATAGGAATAAAAATACCTACAATATGTTTCCATGATCGATTAACACCTCCAGGGCTCTGTAGACAATGTGTGGTGGAAGTTGAGGGTGCAAGGGTTCTAATGCCCTCCTGCATAACGAAAGTACGGGAAGGAATGAAAATAAAAACAGATTCAGAGAGAGTTGTCCGGGCCAGGCGAACTATTCTTGAAATGCTGTCATCCAGTACAGATCTTTCAGAATCACCTGATCTTCTTGAGCAGATGAAAATCTACAAAGCAGAAGATGGAAGATTTGAAAATTCCAGTAAGCGGAATTTTAAAGTAAAAGATGATAATCCATTTTATATGAGAGATTACAGTAAGTGTATTCTTTGTGAAAGATGTGTTCAGGTTTGTTCAGCAGATATTCAGTTTTCTTATGCATTAACTACAGCAGGAAGAGGTTATAACAATCGCATTACAACCTTTTTTGATCGTAAACTGCCGGAAACATCATGTGTATTCTGCGGAAATTGTGTTGCTGTATGCCCTACAGGTGCTTTAATTGCAAGTAATGAATTTAATGTCAAAGCTTTGGGGGAAAAATAATGGAATATGACAAAAAAATTCGAACAACATGTCCTTACTGTGGGGTTGGTTGTCAAATTGAATTAAACATTAAAAACGAAAAAATAGTTAGTACCGTGGCTCCGGAAAGTGCAGCTCCTAATTTTGGCAGGTTATGTGTTAAAGGTCGGTATGGGACAGATTTTACCCACCATAGTTCAAGACTGAAAACACCTCTCATTAGAAAAGATATTGGTGGTGAACTTAGAAAGCCAGTAGGTATAGATGGATTTAGGGAAGCCAGCTGGGAAGAAGCTCTTGACTTAGCTTCAATCAGAATAGCTGAAACATTTAAAAAATCCGGAGGTGATGCCTTTGGTACCTTTTGCTGTGCAAAGGCAACAAACGAAGATAACTATATATTTCAGAAATTTGCCCGTAGTACATTAAAAACAAACAATGTTGATCATTGTGCCAGACTTTGTCATGCTGCATCAGTTGCAGGGCTTCAAAAGGCATTGGGCTCTTCTGCAATGTCTAATTCCATAGCAGAAATGAAAGATTTGGAAGTTTTTATTGTAACAGGTTCCAATACAACTGAAACTCATCCTGTAATTAGTACTTTTTTAAGAGAAGCTGTTGTGAAAAATGGTGCTAAGTTAATTGTAATAGATCCCAGAAAAACAGAAATGACTAATTTTGCTGTTCTCCATCTTCAGCATAGACCGGGAACAGATGTTGCTCTGTTTCAGGCTATGGCAAATATAATTGTCAAGGAAAAACTTTTTAATACTGATTTTATAAATTCAAGGACAGAAGGGTTTGACAGCTATTCAAAGAGCCTGGATAAGTTTACCCCTGAATGGGCGGAAACTATTACAGGTGTACCTTCTGATGACATTAAAGAAGCTGCCAGAATTTATGCAAATGCTGGCGCTGCAGCAGTTTATTGGGGTATGGGCATTAGTCAGAGTGTTCATGGAACAGATAATACCATGTCTATTGCAAACCTGGCTCTTCTGTGTGGACATCTTGGACGACCTGGAACAGGGGTAAACCCTTTAAGGGGACAGAATAATGTTCAGGGTTGTTCCGATACAGGAGGTCTGCCAGCAATTTATCCCGGATATCAGAATGTTAATGATCAGGAATCAAAGCTTAAGTTTGAGAGAGCCTGGAAAACCGATTTGAACGGAAATCCTGGATTAACTGTTCTCGAGATGTCAGATGCAGCAGGCTCTGGTCAGATAACTGACTTTATTATACTGGGTGAAAATCCTCTTATGAGCGAACCTGATCTTAATGCTGCCAGGCATCATTTCTCAAATCTTAAAAATGTAATAATGATTGATATCTTTTTTAATGAGTCTGCGGAATATGCTGATATTATTTTTCCTGCTGCTTCTTTTGCTGAGAAAGATGGAACATTTACAAACAGTGACAGGCGTGTTCAGCTAATAAGACCTGCTTTTGACCCTCCTGGTGAAGCAAGAGTGGATTGGAAAATAATACAGGAGCTTGCATTAAGGGTGGAATCCAGACTGGATAGAAACGAAAGCTCCGGATTTGAGTTTTCCTCAGCTTCTGAAATATGGGATGAAATGGCAGAACTTGTTCCTGCATTTGGAGGTATTTCACATTCCAGATTGGAAACAGAGGGTGGCGTTCACTGGCCCTGTCCGGATATGAACCATCCCGGAACACCCTATCTTTTTACTGACACTTTCCCCAGGGGAAGGGGGCTGTTTAATGTTCTTGAATTAAGAATGGATTCCGAACAGCCTACACCGGAATACCCCTATATACTATCCACTGGAAGGGTTCTTTATCACTGGCATGGAGGAACCATGACAAGGAGATCTGTTCTGGATAAAATTTATCCAAAAGCTCTTATGGAGATTAATCCTGAAGATGCCCATAGAGATGGTTTTGAAAATGGGCAGACAGTTACAGTTTCTTCTTTAAGGGGATCTGTTTCTGTAGAAGTTAAAATTTCTGACCGTTCTCCTAAGGGAGTAGTATTTATTCCAATACACTTTTCAGAAACAATAGTTAATGAACTAACAAATGACCTAAGGGATCCTGTTGCAAAAATACCTGATTCTAAAATAAGCGCTGTTAAAATTGAACGAACAATCATGAATTAACATAATTCATGATTGTTTATTTTTTACCATATTTCAGCACTTAATCTTTGTTCCAGCCATCTTTTATGGGCTGGTTTTAATTCTCCTATATTTTGTTCCAGCCATTTTATATCGCCAGTTAAGATAGCAAGTTTTTCAGCACTTGTAAGATTATATTCTTCTAAAGCTTCGCTTCCGTAGTAAAAAAGATTTGCTACAAAATCATTGTCTTTATCTGTTCTATCCAATATCTTTAAAATTTCTTCATGATGTATCATCCCCTGAGGTTCAGGATCATTGTCTGCATTTTTTGAAATTACTTTTTCTATAGTTCTAAGAAGTACATCGGGCAGGAAAGGTTTTTCCAGATAGTCAGATGCTCCCAGTTTCATTGCACCCACAGCTGATTGTACTGTAGCATATCCTGTTAAAATTACCACTGGAGTTTCTGGTTTTTCTCTTTTTATATCTCTTAGTACTCTCATTCCACCTATTTCCGGCATTTTAATATCAGTAAGAATTAAATCAAAATCTTCTGATAATGCCAGCTTTAGCCCCTCTCTGCTTTTTGTAGTTAGGGTTAAGTTATAAGATTCTTTACTTAATATTCTCTTAACACTATCCAGTACAATCTGCTCATCATCAATAACAAGTAATTTTTTATTCATCAATATCCCCTTTTGAAGTTTTATTATTCTTTCCCGTTGATTCGGGGTTTTTTATAATAGCAAATTTAACAGCTTTTAGTAACTCATCCGGTGTAAAAGGTTTTGGCAGGAAGTTCATTTTTTTTTCAATTATTATTTCAGAAAATGGTTTTGGTTCCATATATCCACTAATTATAAGGAATTTTGTACCTGGATATTCTTTTTCAATCTTTTCTGACAGATTAAGACCATTACAGCAAGGCATTAAAATATCAATAATAATAAGGGAAAAAGCAGAACTTTTTAATATATCTATTCCTTGCGTGGCTGATGGACAAAGAGTAACTGAATAATCTTCTGATTCAAGTATTCTCTTACAACTTTTAAGAACAATTGCATCATCATCAATAACCAAAATAGTTTTTTTATTCATTGTTATGATCCAATGGAAGATGGATTGTAAATGAACTTCCTTCTCCAGGCTGACTTTCTACAGATATTGTTCCCCCATGATGTTCAACTATACCAAGAGAGACAGCCAATCCTAATCCTGTTCCTTTTCCAACTTCCTTAGTTGTAAAAAACGGATCAAATAATTTATCCAGTTGTTCCGGTGCAATACCACTTCCATTGTCTGCAATAATAATTTCTATTTCTTTATGCTTTGTTCCTTTTGTACTAAGATTAATTCTGGTTGATACTGATATTCTCCCTCCAGGATCTGTTGCATCAATTGCATTTATTATCATATTCATTACAACACTCTGAAATTGACTACTATCGAGAATCTTAGATGGTATATTTTTATCAGCATCGAAATTTATCCTTATCCGTTTTATTAGTGCCTGATTTTCAATAAGTTCAATTGTCTCTTTAATTATTGTATTTATGTCACTTGGTTCCGGATTAAGCTTTACCTGTCTGGAAAAATTTAACAATCCCTTAACAATATCTTTCACTCTGTTTGTAGCATTGGCAATTGTTTCAAGGTCGCTTTTCATTTCTTCATCAAGATCATCCCTGCGTAGAAGCATGTACGTAAAAGTAAGTACACCGGTTAAGGGGTTATTTATTTCGTGTGCAACTCCTGCTGCCAGTCTACCTACACTGGCCTGCTTCTGGGTCATTATAAGTTGTTTTTCACTTTCTTCTTTCTGATGTAAATCTCTTACCCTTAAAGTATCTATCATATTTAAAAATGTGGATTGAAGATTCCCAATTTCACCCTTTGATATTTTTTTAATTTTTGGAGATAAATCTCCTTCTGATACTTTTTTGCTTATATTAATTAATTCATCAACAGGTTTTAAAACTAATCTGGATAGTATAAACCCCAGTAAAACTGCAATAAGTATTCCTGCAATGCTAATTACTACAAAAACAAAAAAAGTATCCTTTTTAAATTGTGCATATTTGCTTTCAATAACACCAACGCTAAGAATTCCTACAGTTTTTCCATAATAATCTTCTATTCCCTGATATGCCGATATATTCCAGTCATTAAGAATAAATGCTCTGTCGATCCATGTTTCTCCTTCTATTAAGACCTTCTTTTCAACTTCCTGGGATAATAGTGTTCCTACTGCACGGGCACCACTTTTTGTAAGGACATTAGTTGAAACCCTTAAATTATTAAGAAATATTGTAACAGTCCCAACGTTTTGTCCATTGAATGTTTCATTTTGGAATACAGTTTCCCTAACTGTATCTACAATGGAAGTACTGTTATTAAGTATAATGCCTCCATAAATTACTCCAAGAAAAAGGTTGTTTTCATAAACAGGAACAGCTGTAACAATTGTCAGACAGGAGGTTTCCTGTTTTATATTTTGTTGATTATTTTCGGAAGAATTAATCAAATTTATTGCACTTAAATCTGCCAATTTGGGATCTTCAGCCCTTATTTCTTCCTGAGTAAGTATAAATGTTCCGGAAATAGTTACTTTTTTTTTCAAAACAATTTTTGCAACAGGATTAATAACAGGATCGGGGCTTGTGGTGTTATATCCGGATTGACGGCAGATGGTTGTTGAATCATTTCTTACAAAACCCGAAAAATCCAATCCAATAATTTCAGATAAATCTGATAGTCTTTTTTTTATATGTTGAACATTATATCCATTAACACAATCACCCCAACCCTGATCAAGAGCTGTCAGGGAGAGACTGGAATTAATTTGCTTTTCTATATTGGAGTAAATTTTAATAGTTGTCCTAAGATCAAAACCTATTCGATTTTTAGCCTCACTAATAACAGCTTTATTAATTTGGTAGGTGCCAAAAAATAGAGATATTCCTGCAACCATAATAGTTAAACCAAGTAAGCTTGTTATTAAATATAATCGAATATTATGATTCATATTTGCCCTCAATTAATGATAAACCCATGTAATAAAGGTGTCAAACAATAAAAGAAATATATTATTCCACAATCCAGTTCATTAACTTAGCACTAACAAGGAGATTTCCTTCAGGATCCATAACTTCTGCTTTAAAAAAAAGTCTTCTTCCTTTTTTTTCTGTAAGAGATGCTTTGACAGTAATATACTCAAAATCTTTACTTACAGGTCTTCTGTACTTTAGAGACATATCCCTTGTGAAATTTATTGGTCCTACAAGCATACTTAATGGTCCCACTGCATTATCAACAGCTGCTGCTATTATTCCTCCCTGCATGCTTCCAAATGGGTTAAGAGAACTCTCCGGTATTGGAAATTTTACCTCTATTTTAGCATTTTCCTGATCAATTTTAATAAATTCTGAACCCATAGATAAAAAAACCGGTGGTGGCAGTACTAGCTTATCAAATCCTTCAGGATAGTGTTCCTTAGTCAGTTGTATGAAGTCTTCCATTAAATCTTTTTGATCCATTTATCC
>JAOZPU010000196.1 GCA_029932585.1 Spirochaetia bacterium
TGCTGTCGGTTTTAATTATTTAAGGATTATCAAATGCATTTAACTAAATTTAATGATGACAGAGTTATCAAAATTGCAGGACAGTTTATATTTGCTGCGTTTTTAATAATGATTATGTCATCCATGTATGGCAATACCATTGCAGCTCTTACAAAAAGAGGAATGCTTCCTGGTTTTAAATTTCTTTCTCTGGCTGCTGGTATAGATATTGGAGAACATCTTATATCATTTAATAATTCCAGTTCAAATCTAAGAGCCATTGTAGTTGGTCTTCTTAATACATTATCAATTAGTATTCTGGCAATTGTATTTTCCACAGCTTTAGGCCTCTTTATCGGACTTTGCAGACTATCAAAGAACTGGCTGATAAAAAATATTGCTCTTGTGTATATAGAAGTAATTAGAAACATTCCGCTACTTGTGCTTTTACTCTTCTGGTACAGAGCTGTTTTTATGGGACTTCCACATATTAAAGAAGCCATAACAATTGGGAAGTTCCAGACTTCAGATGGTTTTACCGGAGCACGTTTGTTTTTTTCGAACAGAGGTATGGTTTTAGCATGGCCTACAATAGGCACTGGTTGGTCTTCTTATATTTACATCATAATTGGTGCTATCGCAATATCAGTTATTTTTGGGATCTATCTTAATTACAGAGGAAAGATAACAGGAAGAAAACCAATGACTCTAGTATGGAGCTTTTTGCTGTTTTCCATTTTATGCTTTATAGGATGGTTATTAACTCCGGAAGCACCCCTTGTTATGGAGTATCCCCAGTTAAAGGGATTCAATACAACCGGAGGATTAAGTATCTCTTCTGAATGGGGAAGCCTTTTTTCAGGTCTTATTTTATATACATCCGCCTTTATAGCTGAAGCAATAAGAGCAGGAATTCAGGGCGTTGATAAAGGGCAGGTTGAAGCAGCCCGAAGCCTTGGTTTAAATTCTTTTCAAACTACAAGACTTATTGTCCTTCCTCAGGCTCTTCGGATTACAATTCCTCCTCTTACCTCAATCTATCTTGGAGTAGCAAAAAATACATCTCTGGGTGTAGCTATTGGTTTTCCTGATCTGTTTAGTGTTGTTGGAACATTAATAAATCAAACTGGAAGAGTTCTGGAACTTATTCTTGTTGTAATGGTTATTTATCTTACATTAAGTCTTTCTACCTCCCTCATTATGAATATCTATAACCGCAGAATTCAACTGGAGGAAAAATAGATGAAAAATAAATACTTTGAATGGATAAATAATAATCTTCTTAATACCTGGTATAATACTATTATTACAATTTTTGTTTCCTTCTTTCTTTTTGAAATAACAAAATCTATGATTTTATGGTTTACATCTGTCAGCTGGGAAGTCATACCGCGAAATCTAAAATTAATTCTTACTGGATCGTATCCTGTTGGAGAATTATGGCGAATATGGGTAATTCTGGGAGTTGCAGCATTTTTAGCAGGAGTTTCCTATAGTCTGCTAAAAAAAGGAATAACCGGAACAGCTTTATTTCTAATTATTATTCCTGGTTCTTTTGCTTTTTTAAACTTTTCATCAGGTTCACGAATTTGGTTAATTATTCTTTCTATTCTTCAGATTTTTGGTTATTTATTTGCCAGGTATATCGCCGGAGAAAAGTCAAAAACTGTCATAATAATTGGGTGGGTTTTGTTTCTTCCTTTTATGTATCTGTTTATTAGCGGATTTACAAGTTCCGAAGGGATTTTACCTATTGTTAAAACAAATTATTGGGGAGGATTATTACTCTCCATGCTTATTTCAATAACATCGATTATTTTTTCTTTTATTATTGGACTGATGCTAGCTCTTGGAAGAAGATCAGAACTGCCGGTTATAAAGTATTTCAGTATTGGTGTTATAGAAACTATAAGAGGTGTACCCCTTATTACTCTTTTATTTCTTGGCTACCTGGTACTTCCTCTTGCTCTTCCTTCTTCTGTAACCCCTGGGGTTTTAATCAGAGCAATGTCCGGTATTATTCTTTTCCATTCAGCATATATGGCAGAAAGCATAAGAGGTGGATTCCAGGGGCTTCCAAAAACCCAGTATGAAGCTGCGTATGCAATGAACTTTAATAAGTTTCAATCTCTTGTATTAATAATCCTTCCCCAGGTTATAAAAAATATAATACCTATTCTTGTAAATAGTTTAACCGGGATGGTGAAGGATACAAGTTTAATCTCAATTATAGGCCTGCTTGATCTGGTAGGAATTTCTACTGCTATTGCTGCTAATCCAAAATATCTGGGTGACAGCCCTCAGGTGCTGCTGTTTCTTTCTGTTATATACTTCATTTTATGTTTCAGTATATCTCAAACAAGCAGAAAAATTGAGGCAGGAATGAATTATGACAATAAGGAGGCTGCAAAATGAAAAATGATATAATTATAGAATGCAGAAATCTGCAAAAATGGTTTGGAGAATTCAATGTACTAAAGGGTATTGATATAACAATAAACAGGGGAGAAGTTGTTGTTATAATTGGTCCCTCAGGATCCGGTAAATCAACATTTATTCGAACACTAAATCATCTGGAAGAACACCAGAAGGGAGAACTGGTAATAAATGGCATTGAGATGTCCCATAATATTAAAAATATCAACAAGATCCGATCGGAAATTGGGATGGTTTTTCAAAGTTTTAATCTATTTCCACATTTTACCGTTCTACAGAATATTACTCTAGCTCCTGTGTGGGTTAAAAAGGTATCAAAAGAGAAAGCTCATACAAGGGCTATGGAACTTCTTGAAAGAGTAGGTATTGCAGACCAGGCAGAAAAGTATCCAGGACAATTATCCGGAGGACAACAACAAAGAGTTGCAATAGCAAGATCTCTGGCTATGAAGCCTGAAATTATGCTCTTTGATGAACCAACTTCAGCTTTGGATCCTGAAATGATTAAAGAAGTTTTAGATGTAATGATTGAGCTGGCTCATTCGAATATGACGCTTCTTGTTGTTACCCATGAAATTGGTTTTGCTAAAGCTGTTGCAGACAGAATAGTATTTTTCGATTATGGTAAGATTATTGAAATGGGAACTCCTGATGAAATATTTAACAATCCAAAGGAAGAAAGAACCAAGCTGTTTCTTTCTCAGATATTAGACGGTTAGATTTAGTTACCCCTGCTTCATGCAGGGGATTTACTAATCAGTGTATCACCTTTTAATTAGACAAACCTGATTCATAGATATCGCAAAAAGGTGTTAAAATAATAATATTTGTTTGCAAAAAGGTGCAAAAATACCACCTTATATCTTGCAAAAAGGTGCAAAAAAGATTATTTTAACACAAAAGTGTGCCGAATCGTTTATAAGAGGAGGTTTACCAGATGCTGCAGAGAAAAATCGATTTGCAATTGCAAAGATGGTTCAAACAGAAAAAAAAACCTGCCCTTTTAATTATGGGTGCACGGCAAGTAGGAAAAACAACATCAGTTCGAACATTTGCGGCCAATTACTATTCAAGTTTTTTTGAATTAAATTTTGAAGAAAAACCTAGTTTAAAACGTATCTTTGAAGGTGATTTGGATGCTATTACTATCTATGAAAAACTCAGTGTAACTGATTTGGGTAAATTAATACCATTTAAGACGCTTCTGTTTTTTGATGAAATTCAGTCCTGCCCACAGGCCAGAACTGCTGTCAAATTTCTGATTGAGGATGGTAAATATGATGTTATTACATCCGGTTCCCTACTGGGAATCAATTATCGTGAAGTCTCTTCATATCCTGTCGGATTTGAATATCAGATAGAGATGCATTCTCTGGATTTTGAAGAATTTCTCTGGGCAAATAATATACCACCTAAGGTAATTGATAAGTTAAAAATCTGCTTCACATCCAGAACTCAGGTTGATTCGTTTGTTCATACCAAAATAATGGATTTGTTCAGGAAATATCTAATAGTCGGAGGAATGCCAGCTGTTGTAACAACATATATCGAAACTCATAATATTAGTGAAGTAATTATTCGGCAAAAAATGATTATTCAAAGTTACCGGAATGATATTTCAAAATATGCCGGAAAAAAGAAGGGTTTAGCTAAAGCTGTATTCGATTCCATTCCAATGCAGTTGGCAGAAAAAAATAAGAAATTTGTACTTGCGGATGTTGCAGAGGGGGCAAAAAATCGCAAATATGAAGATGCCATCCTATGGCTGTATGATGCAGGAATTGCAAACTATTGTTTTAATATCAGCGCTTTACAAATACCTTTCGAATTAAACGAAAGAAGAAATATTTATAAATTTTTTATGCGTGACACAGGGCTGCTTTCCTGTATGTCTTTAGGAAATGTGCAGAAAGCAATTTTAAACGGGGATATTAATATCAACGAGGGTGCAATCACTGAAAATGCAGTTGCCGATCTTGTTTTTAAAAATGGTCATAGATTACATTATTATGATATAAAAGGACGCTTGGAAATTGATTTCATCCTCAATATTGACAATTCGGTGATACCTGTGGAGGTAAAGTCAGGACCAGATTATAAACGTCACTCTTCACTGTCAAAAGTATTGAACAATTCTAATCTGAATATTAAATCAGCAGTGGTACTCTGTATGGACAATATTCAAATAGAAAAAAATATTACTTATTATCCTCTCTATATGGCGATGTTCCTGTAATACTCATATATCGAACTCTTATCAGGATGCATGGGAATAAATTGGAATTATAAGAATTCAATCTATCAGGATGTATCACCATTTTTATTTATTAAATGAATTAACTGAATTCGGTTTGACACTTCCAATTTCCTGTAGATACTTTTTATATGTGATTTAACAGTGTTTACAGAGATAAAAAGTTTCTCTCCAATATCACTATTGGTTTCTCCTTTTATAAGTAAACGGCTAACCTCTTCCTCTCTATCGGAGAGATTATTTTCTAAGAAAAAGTTACTTTTTATATGCAGGTTTTCAGGGACAGGTTCATACTGCCTAAAGTAGTAGCGACTGATAAAATAATAAGTATTTACAGTAAAAATTGAAAAACAAATATAGCTTAGTTTAAATGAACTGT
>JAOZPU010000047.1:0-7763 GCA_029932585.1 Spirochaetia bacterium
TTTCACTTTTTAAACCCATACTAAATTATACAAATAAATACATTAATATGTAAATATTTCCTGGTGTGAATATGTTAAAATAATCAGGATAATCCAAAAATCCTTTAATCCTAATTCAAGCACTTTTTTACGGTTTGTCTTTTTCCTGTTTGCAAATCTCTCCTCCCCATACTACAATACCTACAGAACATAACTTTTGTATCCGGAAGGCCATATGGAACTTATATTTGAAAATCTAATTTCACTTCGCGACCTCTTAAGTCAGCACTCCCTTTTTACTGTGGGTATAATGCTTGTTATGGGTTACTTTATAGGTACCCTGGCAGAAAAAGTTAAACTACCTGAAATAACTGGTTTTATTCTTGCCGGGCTTATAATGGGCTCAACAGTAACAGGTATTGTCCCTCAACATATGGAAGAATCCCTTAGAACTGTAACAGAAGTAGCTCTTGGACTTATAGCTCTAACAATAGGTGGAGAATTTCTCTGGGTAAAGCTTAAGAGCATGGGTAGAAAAGTTATAATAATTACTATTGTACAGATAATGCTCACATTTGTTGTTGTATCTATTGGGCTGTTTTTATTTAGAATGCCCCTACCTTATGCTTTACTTTTAGGCGCCATTGCTTCTGCTACAGCTCCTGCTGCTACTGTTGCCATTGTTCAATCTTTAAGAGCTCACGGAATTTTTATTGATTACCTTTACGGAGTAGTTGCTCTCGATGATGCTGGTTGTGTTATTCTGTTTAGTATTGTATTTGCCATTGCTTCCGGTATGCTTTTGGGTGAAACAGCTGCAGGTGAAGCTGTCAGCCATGCAGTTTCAAATCATGGAGGTTCCGCTGTTATATGGCATGCCCTTCTTGAAGTTCTTCTTTCTGTTGTTCTGGGTTTTATTAGTGGTGTTGTTATCCATTTTTCAACATGGAAAAAACAAAACAGCAATGAAATTATGATTATAACTATTGGTATGGTCTTTTTGTTTACGGCAATAGCAGTTGTATTTAAATTATCACCCCTTCTTACAAATATGGCGGCAGGTACCGTTATAATAAATTTTTCCCCAAAAAATCATAGAATTTTCAGATCCCTGGAACCTTTTACTCCACCCCTTTATGCTCTCTTTTTTGTAATTGCCGGAACAGAACTTAATCCTGCTGTAATTGTTCAGAAAGATATTTTAATTTTTGGATTAATATTTATTTTACTAAGAGCTGTGGGTAAGTATGGTGGGGTTTATATCGGATGTAAAGTTTCTAAGGTTAAAGGGGTAATAACTAAGAATCTCGGATTATGTATGTTGCCTCAGGCAGGAGTTGCTATAGGATTAGTTCTTATGATCCAGGCTTCTCCCCTTATGCATCAACTTAATGCCGAGCAGATATTAATGATCGACAGAATGGTTAATATTGTATTACTTTCTGTATTTGTAAATGAACTTGTTGGACCGCCTGTATCCAGATACGCAATAATTAAGGGCAATGAGATGGAGGGTTAATTTGTGGAACTTATTGAAATAGTAGATAGAAAATGCTGTGCAGTAAATTTTAGGGCCTCTACTAAAGATGATGCTCTTAAAAAGATATCAGAATTAGCCAGTCGAAGTCCACTTATGGAAAAGATAGATTCAGAATATTTATTCAAACTGTTAAAAGAGAGAGAGACTCAGGGGTCTACCGGTTTTGGTGATGGAATAGCCATGCCACATGCGAGAATTGAGGGAATGGAAAAATTCCTTGTTTGTATTATTACTTCTTCAAAGGGAGTTGAATTTGATTCTTTGGATAATAAAAAAGTTAAGCTTATATTTGTAATTTTGGGACCTGCAGAGTCAGTTCATGACCACCTCAAAATACTTGCTACAATTTCCCGTACCCTTGGAAGTTCACCGGCAGTCCGGAATGAAATGATGAAATCCTTAACTAATACATCTTTGTATGAAGCTTTTATTCGACACTCAAGAGCACATACAGAAAGTTCAGCAAAAACAAAAAAAATGAAACTTCTTTATGTTGTTCTTTACATTGAAGATTTTCTTTATGATATTTTAGAATTTTTTATAGAGATGGGAATAGATGGTACTACAATAATAGAATCCTCAGGAATGGGAGAATATATTAGCAATGTTCCAATGTTTGCAGAGTTTATAGGTTTTATGAAAGAAAATAAAAACAGAAGTAAAACCCTTATGACACTGGTTCCTGAAGATAAACTGGACGATATTATTGAGGGTATAGAAGAAATTACCGGCGATCTTGATAAAAAGCAGGGTGCCATGATAATTGTGACAGATATTAGTTATTTTAAAGGCACAATGAAAATGATGTAAATTGGGAAATAAATAACTAATTACGAAAACTGAAATTATGCAAAGGTGTCTACATTTTGTCCTGTATCTGTTTCTCTGTTATCAATTTCTTCCGGTTCTTCAGAATTTTCATTTCTTACTGGTTCAACAGGAACTTGAGGTGGATATTCAACAGGATAAATATCATTTTGCGTTGGAATAACATCAGACATATTGTCCTCCTCTGGTTGCTGAGATCGTTCCTCATTGCTTCGCTCTTCCGGTAGGACTCCTTGGCGAGCAGTGAGCTTGTTGGCTACCTCCTCTATTAAATTTACTAATTTTATTATCAAAAAGTCAAATTATTTTTATTCATCAGGGTTTAAGGAGAGTGGAGCTGATAACAGGAGAGCTAAAACCCAGGTCACTCCACTTTTCAATATCTATTTCAATTATACATAAATTCCCTGTACCCATTCCAATGTGCTTTCCTGTTAATCTGGTAATAAAGCCTGAAATTGTTGGGTTGTGAGCTACAATCATTATTGAGTTCAATAGGTTATTCTGAGTTTTAAGTATATCTATATATTCAAAAGCATCCGCAGAGTAAAGGATATCTGTTTCCAATAATTTTGTCTTTGATTCCCTGTTTTGTATTATTTCTGCAGTTGATACTGCTCGTAAAGCAGTAGAACTAATAATTAAGTCAGGTTTTTGTTTATTTTCTGAAAGCTTATCTTCAATATTTTCAATTTGTTTTTTCCCAGTATTATCAAGAGGGCGATTATGATCACTCATGTTTGAAGTTCTGGATAAGGCATTTCCATGTCTAAGTAGTAGTAGCTTTTTCATTTATTAAACCTCGTTATATCTAAAGCAAGTAGTTATATGGTCATTTACAATTCCTGCTGCCTGTAGATGTGCATATACAATTGTTGAACCAGTAAATTTAAAACCTCTTTGTTTTAAATCAGAACTTAATCTATCAGATAGTTCTGTTTTTGCTGGAACATCAGAAAGATTCTGCCAGGAGTTTTTTATTACTTTCCCATCTGTAAAACCCCAAATATAAGCATTAAAAGAACCGAATTCTTTCTGTATTTCCAAAAATAATTTTGCGTTATTTACAGAGGCTCTTACTTTAAGTTTATTTCTAATAATACCAGGATCTTTAAGAAGCTTCTGGATTTTATCCTCATCATACTTAGCCACAATGGAAGGATCAAATCCATTATATGCTTTTCTGTAGGTATCTCTGCGCTTGAGTATTGTCAGCCAGCTTAAACCTGCCTGGGCACCTTCTAAAATAAGAAATTCAAAATGTTTATTATCATTGTGTACAGGAACACCCCATTCCTCATCATGATATTTGATATATATTTCATTACCTTCACACCAACTACATCTTTTCATAATTGCACCTTTTTTTCAGAGAATTTGGTTTTTTTGCAATAATAAGGTTGAATTTGTATGATAATACTTAAATTCAAACCATATATTGATATATTCCCTCTTGATCAAACTATTACTAGACCGTAGAATAATCTCTTCCAGATATAAAAAAGAAATCTGTCAGACTTAATTTTAAATTTTAGTTAAAAGATTAAGATTTACAAATTTCTACAAATAATCATAATAAAAGGAGACTTATAATGTCAAGAAAATTAGTAGTTATTGCTCTTGGTGGAAATGCCATTAAACAGGCAGATGAAAAGGGTACTACAGCAGAACAGATGAGTAATGTAGATATAGCAGCAAAACAGATAGCAAAAATAGCAAAGTCAGGATATGAGGTAGTTGTTACTCATGGTAATGGTCCTCAGGCAGGTTCTCTTTTAATTCAGCAGGAGGAAGCTTCTTCTCTGGTTCCTGCACAAACCCTTACAGCTGTAGGTGCTATGACTCAGGGGCAGATTGGATGGATGTTTCAGAATAGACTTGCATTTCATTTGCAGGCAGAAGGCGTTGATATGCCTGTATGCTCTATTGTAACTCAGGTAGAGGTTAGCTCTGATGATCCCGATTTTCAGGATCCTTCAAAACCTGTAGGACCTTTCTTTACAGAAGCAGAAGCTAAAAATCATGCTTCAGAAAAGGGCTGGATTGTAAAAGAAGCTAAACCTGGTGTTGAAAAAAGCTGGAGAAGAGTTGTTCCATCCCCTGAGCCAATTAGTATTGTAGAAGAAAAAGCTATTAATAGTCTTATTGAAAAAGATATTATTGTCATAGCTTCTGGTGGTGGTGGTATTCCTGTTGAAAAGGGCAGTGATGGAAGCTGGGTTGGAGTTGATGCAGTTATTGATAAGGATCGAGCTGGTTTTAAGTTGTCACAGGCTGTAAAAGCTGATAAGTTTATGATACTTACAGATGTAGAGAATGTATATGTAAATTTTAACAAACCGGATCAGAAAGCCCTTGAAGAGATAAATCTTGAAGTTGCCCAGAAATATTTAGATGAAGGACAATTTATGGCAGGATCTATGGGACCAAAAGTTGAAGCTTGTATGCGCTTTGTGAAATGGAGTGGCAGAGAAGCTATTATTACTTCTCTTGATTCTGCTCTTGCGGCATTAAATGGTAAAACAGGTACAAGAATAAAAGCTTAAAGAAAAGTAAAAGATAAAATGGGGTATCAGAATGAATATTTTGGCAGAGGAATTAAATTCCATTATTGAAGGAAGCATTGTTAGTAATCTTTTATCAGATTTTGGTAAACGGTTTTATTTCCCAAAGGGCATTGTGGCACAATCTGGTGAAGCAAAGAAGAAAGCCACCAGGTTTAATGCTACAGTAGGAATGGCTACATCCAATGGGAAACCAATGTTTTTAAACAGTGTAAGGAATCAAATACCTGAGCTATCTGAAGTGGATGCCTTTCCATATGCCCCAACTCCTGGAGTTCCTGAATTGCGTAGTAAGTGGCGTGAAGAGATGGATCAGAAAAATCCATCTCTTGCAGGAAAAGAAACTTCTGTTCCTCTTGTTACAAGCGGTCTCACTCATGGTTTATCTGTTCTGGGAGATATGTTTCTTAATAAGGGAGATACAATTGTTTTTCCTGATATGTTTTGGGGCAATTACCGTCTTATTTTCGAGGAAAGAAATCAGGCTGATATTGTTACCTTTCCATTTTTCTCAGAAAATGGTGGCATGAATATTGAAGGTTTTGAAAAAGCCTTAACTGAGGCCCCTGGTGATAAAATTAGTTTTGTTCTGAATTTTCCTAATAATCCAACAGGATATACTCCATCTGTAGATGATGGTAATAAAATAATTGAAATGCTGTTAAAATTGGCTAAGAGTGGCAAAAAAATTCTTGCTATAATGGACGATGCATACTTTGGTCTTTTTTATGAAGATGAATCTTTAAAAGAATCGTTATTTGGAAAAATTGCTGATCTTCATGAAAATATTCTTGCAGTTAAAGTTGATGGTGTTACCAAGGAAAATTTTGCATGGGGATTTAGAGTTGGGTTTTTAACTTATGCCTCAAAAAATCTTTCCTCCGAAGCACTTGGAGCTCTTACAACAAAAACTTCAGGAGCAATAAGAGCTTCTGTTTCAAACTCTAATAAAATGGCACAGAGTCTTGTTTTAAAATCCTTTTCTTCAAACACATATCAAAGTGAAAAAGATGCTGGTTTTATTATACTAAAAGAACGTTATCTTAAGGTTCGGGAACTTGTTGAATCTTTTAATTCAGAATCTCCATTGAAAGCACTTCCTTTTAATTCAGGGTATTTTATGACCTTCCTTTATGAAGGTAATTCTGAAAAACTTAGGGTTTATCTGCTTAATGAGTATGGTATTGGAACAATATCTATTCAAAGTAAATACCTTAGAATTGCCTATTCCAGTGTAGAGCTCGAAAAATTGGATGAGCTTTTTACAATAATAGATAAGGCTGCAAAAGAAGTTCTTTGATACTTGTAAAATGGATGTAAAAATTAAAATATACTTTACTCATAAAGAAAAGCAATTTATGGGCATTGGTGTTTATTGGTTACTTCTTGGAATAAAAAAATACGGTTCTATTCGTAGAGCAGCAGAAGATATGCATCTCTCGTATGTAAAAGCTCTTGGAATGCTTAATACCCTTGAAAAAACATTAAATAAAAAGATTCTTAATCGCAGGCGGGGCGGTGACAGTAGAGAAGGTGCTTCATTGACCGATAAGGGTGAAAAACTAGTAGTTTTGTATGAGGAATATCAGGAAAAGGTAAAATCTTTTGCTGGAACAGAATTTGAAAATTTTAGTTCCAAGTTTAACTTAACTGATTAATTCAAGTTTTTTAAGTTCTTCAATTAGTTGTTTTTTATTATATGGCTTAGTAAGATATCCATCGCATTGGTTTTTAAATGCTTCCATAATATTTCCAGCATCTCCAAGAGCACTCACCATGACTATTTTACAGCTGTTTTTCCCGCAAATCCCCTTTGTTTTTTCTTTTTTTCTAAATTCCTGCAGTAGTGTCTGTCCATCCATTTTAGGCAGCATTATATCCAGAAGTACCAGATCGTATCTATTTTCTTCATCTATAGATTTATTGAAAAAATCCAGTGCGATAAGGCCATCTTTTGCCAGATCATATTTTTTTACCAGTGGTTTTATAAGCATTTCAATTAGTTTGCGACTTACTGCATCATCTTCGACTATTAGGACGTTCATAATTTACTCCATTTTTAGGAATTTAATAATATATTAATACGAAATATTGGACCTTCTGCACTAAAAAATAGTTCTTGGCTTTTATTAAGATTTTCAATATCTTCTTCATCGTAATTTACTGCAGGGAAAGAAATATTATACTTAACATCTCTTCCCAGTAATTCTGTCATAAAGTTTCCTGCAATTACATTTAAAATTTCAAGCAAACAGTCATCAATTTCTGAAGCATGCATATCATCCCAGTCTGTAGAGTGAATAGTTTCCACAATAGTCTTACGAAGTTCCAAAGGAAGATATGCAATGATATATCCTGTTTGAGGTGAAACTATATCAATGTAGAGAATTTGGGTATAATCAAAAGAATCCGGTTTATCTTCCACATGTAGAGTATCAATAAAAATCATATCAGAAAATACCGATTCGATTGTTTTAATCATGGCCTCTTCAATTCTATTTTTAGTCATATCATTCCCCTTCTTGTAAAAATTCCAGAACTTTTGCTGGGCTTAATGGTTTTCCTATTACAGCCATGACGCCTTCCCTTTTTAATCTTTCTTCCAGGATAGCATTATCCAGACTGGAAACAACTACTATCGGTATATCCTTTTTATCATCACTGGACTTAAGTTTCCTAATAAAAGTTTTACCATCCATTTTCGGCATTTTTAAATCAGTTATAATAAGATCTACTTTTTCAGTATCAAGTTTTGTCAGTGCCTGTAATCCATCTTCAGCCTCAATATACTCGATATCAAAAAAACCGGCCATTTCAATGCATCTCTTAATAATCATTCGTGAAGTTGCAGA
>JAOZPU010000047.1:7863-17768 GCA_029932585.1 Spirochaetia bacterium
ATTTCCCATTTATCTTTTGCATTCGATAGGAGCACCCTACCAGTATCTGTATCTATAGAAACAGTTCTGCTTATTGTTCCACCAATATCTTCTTTCATGACTCCTAAACCCTGTTTCCACAGAAATCGTTTAACAGCAATTCCATTTCTCTTACCAATATCAAATGTTTTATTTTCATCCATGATACTTGATCCACCGGCAATTTTTATTACTGTTGTTCTTCGGTCTCCACCTAATTTTTTGAAATTTTTTAAAAGAAGTGGAAGCCCTGTATCTGCAAAATAACCAGGAAGAGATGCCGCTTTTTCAGTATTTACTGCACTGTCCGGAAGGGCAATATGTATCATCCCTGCAATTTTTTCCTTTTTATCGTAAAGTATAACTGCCACACAGGATCCAAGTGCATAGGTTTTTATTTCATCACCAGGAGAGCTTGTCACTTTCAAATGACCTATACCTATATCGTGTCTCATTATTTCATATCCTCCAATATAGAAATTAGTCGATCAGTAATATTTTGAAGAGGTACCAGTTCCTGGGCTCCGCCGCATTTCCAGGCTTCCATGGGCATTCCAAAAACTACAGATGTTTTTTCATCCTGGGCAATTGTTTTGGCTCCTGCATCCCTCATGTTTTTCAATCCAAATGCTCCATCTCTGCCCATTCCTGTTAAAATAACTCCTACTGCATTGGTTCCAACCTGCTTTGCTACAGAATCAAAAAGTACGCCAACAGAAGGTCTGTGTCCATTAACTTTTTCATCTTTAAAGCATTGAACTCTATATTGGCCCCCTGTACGAACTACTTTCAGATGAGTGTCTCCTCCAGGAGCAACAAGAACAGTCCCTCTAATAATTCTGTCTCCTGTTTCAGCTTCTTTTACAGATACTTTAGATACTGTATCAAGTTTTTCTGCAAACATCTTGGTAAACCCACCAGGCATATGCTGTACTATTATGGTTCCAGGCATATTTGCAGGGAATTGTTCAATTATTTTTCTTAATGCGACTGTTCCACCTGTAGATGCTCCTATAGCAATAATTTTATCTGTTCCTCCATGGAGTATTTTCTGTTTTGTTTTTACAGTACTGCTGTTGTAATTTTTATTTTTCCATCCTGAGACATCTGCTTTAGCCGCAACCTTAAGTTTTATAATTAACTCATCAATCATTTCGTGGAGTTTATTTCCAAAACTGGAAGATGGTTTAAGTACATAATCGATAGCACCACTTTCCAAAGCCTCAATAGTTATAGATGCTTTTGGGCCGGTCATAGCAGAGACCATAACTACGGGAACAGGATATTGAGGCATAAGTTTTTTTAAAAATTCGACCCCATCCATTCTTGGCATTTCCACATCCAGGGTAATTACATCAGGGTTTTTATTAACAATTATATCTCTGGCGATATAGACATCTGCAGCTGTTCCAATTACTTCAATTTCAGGATCTTTTGCAAGCCCTTTTGAAAGAATAGATCGAACAAGTGCAGAATCATCAACAATTAGAACTTTTATTTTATTCATCACTTTTTCCTGTATACTGCTGGTATAAGATATTGAAATTGAGAGGAGTTTCTTCCTATTGTTTCGGAATGACCAATAAATAATATTCCGTTACTGGTTAAATTAGTATGGTACTTGGAAATAAGAGTTTCTCTGGTTGGTTTGTCAAAATATATCATTACGTTTCTGCAAAAAATTATATCGAATTTGTTTGAAAAGGGGAAAGTATCTCTCATCAGGTTAAGTCTTTTAAACAATATAAGATCTCTAAGATTTGATTTTACACTGTATTTCCCGGTTCCCATATTGTTAAAATATTTATCAAGGTATTTTGCAGGCATCGATTTTAATTTATCCTGAGTATAAATACCTGTTTTTGCAGTACTCAATGCACTGGTAGAGATATCTGTTGCAAGAATTACTGGGTTGATATTGGATAATTTGTTTCCAAAGTACTCTTTTAGTAGAATTGCAAGGGTGTAAGGTTCTTCTCCTGCAGCACAACCAGCACACCATATTCTTAGTTCTGAAGGTTCTTTCAGTTTTTGGGAAGCTTCAATTTCCGGTAGTGTATTAGTAGTAAGGTATTTGAAATGTTCATTTTCCCTAAAAAAATAGGAGTGGTTAGTAGATAAATTATCAGCAAGTTCAATTTGAAGCATGCCTGTTTTGTCTTCTTTTATTGCATTATAGTAGTTTGTAAAATTTCCATAACCTTTAGTTCTTATTATTTTATTTAGCCGACCTCTTACTAATGTTTGCTTATTGGAAGTTAGATTTATGCCAAAATTTCTGTATAACAAAGAAGATATTTGTTTAAATTCTTTTTCTGTAATGGCAACCATTTCTGTATTCAAAATTTACTCCAAAACCTGGGATATAAAAGCTCCTGTATCAATAACCAGACAGACATCCCCTCCACCAAGAATGCTGCAGCCAGAGACAGCTTTTACATCATTCAAATATTCCGGAAGAGCTTTTATAACAAATTGTCTGTTTCCTATTATTTCATCTACAAGGATGGCAATTTTCTTTTCATAGGCTGTAGCTATAATTAAAATGCCATCGGTGTAATCTTTACTGGTTGCTGATAAATCATAAAATTCAGAAAGTTTTACAAGTGGAATTATTTCATCTCTAAGTTTAAGAACCTGTTGATTAATACTTGTAGTTGTTATTTGATGTGGTTCCGGTTTATGGAATTCAATAATATCTGTTGTAGGTATTGAAAAGAGCATATCATTAGATCTAAATAATATTCCATCCAGAATAGCAAGAGTTAATGGAATTTGAAGAATAAAAGTAGTTCCTTTTTGGGGCTCACTAACAATTTCAACCTTACCTCTTAATTTTTCTATATTCTTTTTTACTACATCCATTCCCACACCTCTGCCGGAAATTTCTGATACAACTTTGTTTGTTGAAAATCCTGG
Source organism: Spirochaetia bacterium (assembly GCA_029932585.1). Taxonomy (GTDB): domain Bacteria; phylum Spirochaetota; class Spirochaetia; order B11-G9; family B11-G9; genus JAJRQE01. Next base: position 10,801 of record JAOZPU010000047.1, read on the forward strand.
TTCAAATATTAAAGGCCAGATTTCAGAATCTAATTTTGAATCTGCCTGTTCTCTGGTTAATAGATTTCGTTCTACTGCAATTTCAGCAATACGATCTCTATTTAAACCCCCTCCGTCATCAATAATTGATATCCATATTTCATTACCCTCATATTTTGCATTTAGTTTAATTGTTCCCTCTGGTTCCTTCCCATTTTTCTGACGTTGACTGCTGGTTTCTACACCATGATCAACTGCATTTCGTATAATATGAACCAGTGGATCAGCTATTTGGTCAATAACGTTTCTATCCATCTCGGTATCTTCACCACTAACCAGGAAAATAATTTTTTTATCAAATTTCTTTGATAAGTCTCGAATTAACCGTCTCATTTTATTAAAAAGTCCATCCAGGGGAATCATTCTAATAGCCATTGTAACTTCCTGCATCTCTTTTGTTATTTTTGACAATGCAGTCAGTGCCTGTGTAAAATTATTAAGTTCAAGATTATGTAGTTCCGGATGATGAATAACCATGGTTTCTGCTGTTATAAGTTCTCCTACAAGATTAAATAGTTTATCAAGACGTTCTGTACTAACTCTGATATCCTGCTTTTTTAAGAGAGCACTTCCACTGCCTGTTTGGGTGTTTTGTTTTTTGCCCTGTTTTTTTAAGGCTTTTTTCAATTGAACTTCAGTAACATCTCCTTTTTCTAAAAGGATTTCACCCAGCTTTTTCTGTTGAACATTCAGGGCTTCTTCTACACTGTCTTCTGTAGCAGCTCCCATTTCAATAAGTATATTCCCAAGAGAATCATGATATTGGGAGTCAATTTTCGGATTTCTGGCATTAACAAGATCACCCTCTGCAATTTCTCCCAAAGAGGCTCTGACCATATCAATTGAAGAGAGTAGGGATGAAATAATTGAATTATCTGCAATTTTGTCTTTTTTCCTAAGTGAGTCAAAAACCGTTTCTATTCCCATACAGAGTTTTTCAATTCTTTCAAACCAGAAAAACCCTGAGTTCCCTTTAATTGTATGAATAAGTCTAAATGATTCTTCAATATATTTTAAATTACCAGGTTCCTTTTCCAGCTGTAGAATGCTATGTTCAACTGTATCAAGAAGTTCCATAGACTCTTCTGCAAACTGTTTTGTCATTTCAGGAGTAATTAATTCATCTTCGGGTATAGTTTCCTGTGTTTTTGAATTACTTCCAAAGTTTTTTATTTTTTCCAGGATACTTTGAAGTTCAATTTCAGATTCAAAAACTTCTGTTATAACACCATTTTCAAAACTGTTTGCCCAAATTTCAATTTCTTTCATCATCTGATTAAGAGTGTCTGATCCTTCAAGAAGTATATCTACTAATTCAGTGTTAATTGAGATTTTATTATCGCGTAAGTTATCCAGAAGATTTTCCAGACTATGACTTAAATCTTTTATTTTGTTCAATCCAAGGAATGATGCAACGCCTTTAATTGTGTGCATTGATCTAAATATTTCATTTACAGTTTCAGGGACATAAGCATTTTCCAGGGAGACTATTTTTGTTTCAATATTTTCCAGATGCTCATTTGTTTCAGATATAAATGAAGCAAGAATTTCCATATCTTCAATTATTACCTGATCATCATTAGTTGATTCCACTTTTTTTTCAGCTTTATTTTTGTCAGTTGATAGAGCAGAGGTTAGGCTTTTTATAGAATCCACAATATCCTGTTGAGGTCCTGCTTTCATAAGAAGATTAAACTTCTGAGCCACATGACCCAGGATCTCTTTTTCTTTATCCTCCAAATCCTCTTTTTTTAGAAGATCAGTAATTTCATCTACTATTTTAAGCTGATTGATTAGATCTCCCGGTATAAAATTTTCAAGCATCTCAATTAACTTTTTGTTAGCCATTCTTTACTTCCTTTAAAAAAGTGTAATATCTCCCTGAAGATCAACTTTTTTATTTTCTTCATCAATCTTGCTTTCCTCTAGTTTAAGGCCAAGAGATATCCATTCTTCCCTTACTGTAAAAATTTCAGAGGCTTTTGCAAGAGTTTTTGCGTTAATTAAATCCCAGTCATTTTTTGATTCAAATTCTTTATGTATTTCCAGGTTTAAAAACTCTTTCTGTATTTCTTCTACCAGTTGAACTATATGTTCAAGTATTTGTCTGGTTGCATCCTGATATTGTAGTGACATGGTTATTTCACCTAATCTTGCAGTTACTGTTTCTGAAAGATCTTTCGATTTTTGTACCGAGGAAGCTATATTTTTAATTTGTGGGGCCAGATCGAATGTCATTTGGTGAAAACTCTTTTTTGCTTCCTGCAGATGATCTACAGTGGTGGATAGGGTAACTGTTTGTTTTTGGAAGGAATTTGCAATAGTGCTGCCAATTTCTTTAATTTTATATGAAATATTCTCAGTAATTTGCTTTGAATCACTTGCAAGTTTTTGTGTTTCTTCTGCAATAACAGCAAAACCCGCACCTGCATTGCCTGCCCTTGCAGCTTCAATTGACGCATTAATGGCAAGTATACTTGTTTGATCGGCAATATCTGCAATACTATCTGCCAGGCCTTTTATATTAACTACTGTATTCTCAATAATTTCCATGTCGCTAATATAACTTCGTTTAAGGTTTTCAACTTTATCAACGATTATTTGAAAATCTTTAACTTCAGCTAGTAATCTATCCATTTCATGATTAAGGCTATGATCTCCTGTATTCATATTTGCCAGGAGAATCTGTATATCTTTACTTACAGTTTGGCTGTCTCCCACAATTGCAAATATTTTTTCTGTTGCATTCAGTGTAGATTTTTCACTTTTATTTATAATTACTGTTGAGAGCTTGTCTATTATTGGTACTGTAATATCCAGTCCGGTAAGAAGTTTATATAGAATAGTTATATCTTCTTTTGTTTGGTTGTATTTAGTTTCAAATTCGTTTTTTTTATTTTCTACAAATTTAATTTTTTCTGATGAAAGTCTCTGTTCCTGTTTTAGTTCTTCCTGAGATAAGCATTCTGCATCACTTATAGTGACTCTTGCTTTATTTGTGTTTTTAAGTGTAGTTAAAATTAATATAATAAGCAGTATACCCATAATAATATTTATAAAAATATTATGGTAGAATACTCCCGCCGCATTTATCAAAAATATAACAACAATAACTAAATAGCCTGATTTCACTTCTGTTTCCTTAGGATCTTAATTTAATATTTCATCTATCTTATAGTATTATGAAATCATCTGCAAATCGCAAGGAAAAATTTTAAAATATTTTGTTTTTAACAGTCTTTTTAAATTTTTATCTGTTTAGATACTTACTATATGTAAGATTACCTTGACCAAACAGTTAGCAATTTATACTTTATACCCATGAAAATGTTCTTAACAAAGGTTTTTAAATTTGATTCTGCCCATAATTTGGTAGAATATCATGGGAAATGTGAGGCTTTACATGGTCACACTTACAGACTGGAAGTAACTATTCAGGGTACACCTGGTCAAGATGGGATGATTTTGGATTATGGTATAATTAAGGCAATAGTTAAAGAAAAGGTTATTGATAAGTTTGATCATAAATATCTGAATGATATTGTTCCTCAGTCTTCATCAGAAAATCTTGTCCAATGGATTTGGAATGAACTTAAGATTCCTTTGAAAGGGGATAATTATGAACTTTATCAGCTTAAATTAAACGAAACAGAAACAAATTTTGTTGTTTATAGGGGAAATTGATGCAGGTGATGTCGGATGTTCAGAATGAGTCGGATAAGCGTGAAGTTGCCATAAAGAAAGTAGGGGTTCGTGATCTAAATTATCCGATGACTGTAATGGATAAAACCAACGGCTCCCAGCATACTGTAGCAAATATAAAAATGTTTGTTGATCTGCCTCATAATTACAGAGGTACACACATGAGCCGGTTTGTAGAAGTATTGGAACGACATTCTGTTGATCTGCATCCACAGAGCCTTGAAAAGATATTGGACGATATGCATAAGTCTTTAGATTGTAAGACAGCCCATCTGGAAATTACTTTTCCCTATTTTATACGGAAAGAGGCACCTGTTTCCGGGATATCCAGCCTAATGGAGTATAAATGTCACCTGTTAGCAGAGAAAAGTGATGTTTTAAATTTAAAATTGATTGTTGAAGTTCCAGTTACAAATTTGTGCCCCTGCTCAAAAGAAATAAGCAAGTATGGAGCACATAGCCAGCGAGGAATTATTAAAATGGAAGTAGTTTCCAGACATCTTATATGGGTGGAAGATCTGGTCCAGGTTGCAGAGGATTCTGCCTCCTCTCCTTTATATACCCTTCTAAAACGGGTAGATGAGAAACATGTTACAGAAACAGCCTATGAAAATCCCAGGTTTGTCGAAGATTCTGCCAGGGAAGTCGCCGTACGCCTTCGAGAAGATACAAGAATAGAGAGTTTTCAGGTAGAAGTGGAAAATTTTGAATCAATACACAATCATTCCGCCTACGCCTGTGTATCTGGTACTACATAATTTCCAAAAGACGTTCTGCAGTAAAGTTATCAGTAATAAGAGTATTAAAAAAATGGCCATTAATTCCACCCAGTATTGCTTCCGCCTTTCTTTTATCTCCGGCAATAGCAACTCTGTTGGCTACATCTTTTAAATCATCAGGATTATTTCCAATGAGGCGTTTGTTTATGCTAATATCAAGAACTTCGCCTTTAATATTATAATGAACTCCCAAATAATCCCCGACTGCTCCTGTTTTTTTTATTTCAATCCACTCTTTATCTGTTATATAACCAGTTTCCTTTAAGGTATATAAACCATCTTTTGTGCTTCCAAGGCCTGTAAAAGTAAAGTCCGATTTTTTTGCATATTGCAGGGTATCATGTATAACCTTTTCTTTTTTCATAGCTTGACTAAGCATCTGGTTGTCTACAATAAATGGAACATGGAGGTATTTGCAGGGGCAGCTTAGTTTTTCGCTAAGTAATCGTGTGAGAAGGGGGCCGTCCTTAATTAAACCCTCATGACCTGTAGCACCTGTAATTTGTACAATTTCAATATCGAGAGGACCATTTTGTATATTATCTATCATTTCATGAATTGCCTTTCCCCAGGCAAGACCCACTATCATCCCTTTTTTTACTTTATCATGGAAAAATTTTGCTGAAAAATAACCGAGGGTTTTGAGCATCGTCTCGTAACTTTGATCTGTGCAAGTTGGAATGTATACTTTTTTAAGCTGAGGGAAAGTATTTTTAACTCTTTTTTCAAGTTCTGTATCACGCCAGGGGTAGTTAATTTTTATATCAACTATTCCTTTTAATCTTGCTTCTGTCATTAATCTGGATATAGCCGATCTGTTTATTCCTGTTTCTTCTGATATTTCCTGCTGATTTTTACCCTCTTCATAGTACATCTGAGCAATTAAAGCGAGTTGGGCATATTTTTTGACATCAGTTGGCATTGGTCTTCCTTTTGTTTTTCTCTTTAGCTGTATAGTAACATGGAAAATATAACAATACAAGAGAAAATGTGCAAAAAAATATAGCACAAATATTATGAAAAAATGTGCAAAAAAATGAAAATAAATCTTGACAAATGTGTAAACTGGAATTAAACTAAATTAACATTGAAATTAAGACAATATTTCAAGCAAATCGCATCCATCTGATGGGTGAGAAAATATTAGGAGGATTTTTTATGAAAATCATGAAGAAAGTATTAGTTGTATTATTGATAACTATTGTAGTTCTTGGTGCTATGACTGGTTGTAAAAAGAAAGATGCATCTGTTGAAGGAGCAATGGCACTTCCTGGTGCACCAGCACCTTTTGACGGTTCTAAAGAAGTTCACATTGCTCTTGTTCGTCAGATGGTTGAAGGTGAGTTTATGCAGCTTTGGAGAGCTGGTGCTCAGCAGCAGGCTGACCTTATGGGTATTAAGCTAACTGTACTTGGAAAAAACATGGACAACAAAGCTGAAGCAGATTTTGTTTATCAGGCTATTAGCATGGGTGTTGATGCAATTATCATTGACCATGGTCTTTCTGAAACAATGACAAAACCAGCTGAAGATGCACTTGCTGCAGGAATACCTGTAATAGCATTTGACGTAGATCTTGGTAACCCAGCAATTCCACAGATTGCACAGGATGATCATGCTCTTGGTCTTATGGCATTAGAACAGATGGTTGAAGACTTCAATGCGCAGGTTAATGTTGGTTATGTTTATGTTTCCGGTATTCTTCCTTTGGACAAAAGAGATGAATCTTTTACAAAAATTAAAAATGAGAACCCTGGTGTAGTTGAAATAGTAAGAACTGGTACACTTGAATCTCCTTTCTCTGTAAAAAATGCTGACCAGGTTTCTGCTTCCCTAAGAGCAAATCCTGAAATTACAGCTTACTTTTCACCTTTTGATGAGTTTGCCAAGGGTGTTGTAATGGCTCTTGAAGAGATGGATAGAACAGACATTCTTGTTTATTCTGCAGATATTTCAACTCAGGATATTGAGCTTATGACTACTCCTGGTAACCCATGGAGAGCTACAGCAGCTTGTAATCCTTCTGCAATTGGTGCTGCTTCTGTAAGAGGAGCTGCAATGCTTATAGCTGGTCTTGAATTACCACATGATATTTTAATTACACCAATGCTTTTTACAAATGATATGCTTATTGATGGTGGAATTACTAATATGACTAATTTAAAAGAAAAATATCCAGCTTTCAATAAATCTGATGCTGCAACAGCATCATGGATTCCTGAAATCTAGAAAACTTCAAACTTAACTGTTAGAGATGCCCTTGGAGGCATCTCTAACTCAATCTAATTATAAAATTCACGGAGAAAATAATGGCCGAAAAGAGATCATCATATAAATCCCTGGCAAAAACACTTACATGGGAGGATGGCGTTTTAACCCTTTTGGATCAAACCCTGCTTCCTGTTGAGGTTGTCAGTGAGAAACAGGAAAGTATAGAACAGGTTTGGG
>JAOZPU010000048.1 GCA_029932585.1 Spirochaetia bacterium
GTTGATCCAGCTTCAGTAATTTCTCTGGATGATGATGACTTTGACAGGTTCTAGAATTAAAAAGTTTATGGGTCAGGTAATTAGCCTGGCCCTTACAGATTAAAATCAAAAATATCTTAACGGATTGATGATTATTCCTCCTTACATTACACTCAACTCCTGGAGGCCATATGATCCTGAAAAAAAATTGGGCTACTCTAGTTGTTACAATAGGAACTTTTTTTGCATTCCTGATTTTTGGTTTTGCAGATAATTTAAAAGGCCCTATTCTTCCTGTTCTTCTTGAAGAATTTAATCTTTCCTATGCTCAGGGAAGTAATATTCTACTTATGCTTTATTTGGGTTTTATGCTCTCAATTTTAGGATCTGGCTTTATTGCAGGAAAATATGGAAATAGAAATATTCTTTTAATAGCGGGTCTTATTATTTCAGGTGCTGTAATAGGCATGAGCCTGGTCCATGGCCAATTGCTCCTCTACCCTCTTTACTTAGCCATTGGAATAGCTATTGGTGGAATTGAAATAGGTGCAAATGGAGCAATAACCGATATATACCATGAAAATAGTGGTAAATTTCTTAATCTCCTTGCAGTTTTCCACGGTGCTGGTTCCATGCTTGCCCCATGGCTGGCAGGTATAATACTGGGTAAAGGTATGCCCTGGCAAACTATATACAAATGGTCAATTTTTCCAATCTTATTATTACCTTTACTTTTTATATTCTTAAAGCTAATTACAAAGGGTGAAAAAATAATCCAACCAAAAACAGATAAAAATAGGAAACAATTTTTTCTTAATGCAAACCTGATCTTACTGGCATTTCTAATTTTATTTTATGTATCCAGTGAAATTAGTTTTTCCTCCTGGCTAGTAGACTATCTGTATAAAGTCAGGTCCTTTAGCATAAAATCTGCATCAATAATGCTAACAGCATTTTGGGGCCTGGTTATGATTGGTCGTTTTATCGCAAGCTTTATTGTAGATAAAATTGGTTATATGAAAAGTTTGATAATTGCTGTTATTTTTGCATTAATTTCATTTAGTGCCGGGATAATCCCTGGGAAAATGTTTGCATATTTGCTCCCTCTAACAGGTTTGTTTCTTGCTTTAATTTTTCCTACAGTAACCGCTCTTGCAGCTGGATTATTTCCAGAGAATAAGGCAAAAGTTTTTAGTTTCCTGTTCTTCTTTGCCGGTCTGGGAGGTTTGGTAGGTCCATGGGTGGTAGGTTATTCAGCAAATTGGTTTGGTATTGCAATAGGATTTCCGTTATTAATTATTTTTATGATTGGAACCCTGGTAATACTTTTTGTTTTGAAAGGCAGATTACGCCCGTAGGGGAGATTCATGAATCGCCCCTACGGCGGTCAACCTGTTTATCGTGATGGTTCTGTAAAAAAAATGTAAATTTACCTTTTTCTCTTGACAAATAGATTCTACAGATATACATTTCTAGTGTACTAGTAAAATAGAACACTAGGAGGTGTTATGATAAATATTGAAAACATGGATTTTGCCTACAAAAAGACAAAATTATTTTTAAATCTCTCATTAGAACTTAAACCGGGTAATATATACGGTTTATTGGGAAAAAACGGAGCAGGAAAAACAAGCTTGTTAAAAATAATGTCCGGGTTACTGTTTCCTAATACTGGAAAAGTTAAAGTTAACAACTTCATACCTGGACAGAGAAATCCTGAATTCTTAAAGGATATATTTTTTCTACCCGAAGAATACTATCTGCCAGGATTAAAAGCTGAAAAGTATAAAAAGACTTATGCTCCTTTTTATCCAAATTTTAATGAAAACAAATTTTTGGAACTACTTAGTGAATTCAAACTGCCAATGGATCAGAAATTAAACTCATTATCTTATGGGCAAAAAAAGAAATTTTTAATTAGCTTTGGAATTGCATCTAACAGCCGGATATTTCTTCTGGATGAGCCTACTAATGGTCTTGATATTCCTTCAAAAACACAGTTTAGAAGAATTATTGCTTCTGCGGGTACAGAAAACAGACTAATAATTATTTCTACTCATCAGGTTAGAGATATGGAAAACTTAATTGATCCAATAATTATCGTAGATGAAGGGAAGGTTATTTTTAATGAGTCAATAGAAGGGGTTACAAATAAATTAACTGTAAAAAAAATATCAGAAGAACCAGTAAATGGTACTGTTCTATATTCAGAAAAAGAAATTGATGGTTATAAGGTCGTATTAGCTAATAAGGATCATGACCAAACAGATATTGACTTTGAAACACTGTTTAATACCGTTGTGACTAATCCTGATGGAATTAAATCAGTATTTAGTGGAGGAGATAATAATGAACATAACTAATATAATTTCACCAAGGAGGCTTCTCCAACTCCTTAAAAGGGATATTCTAAGCAACATAAACACTACTCTAATAGCTTTTGGAGCTGTAACAGCAGTTATCTACCTAATATCAGCCATAACAGCCTATAACAGTGCACCATCAGGCCAGTTATATTTTACTCTTTTTACAAATCTACTTTTTGGAGGAGGCCTGATTGTTACAAGTATGGTCTTTAAAGAGATACATAGAAAAGAAACAGCTCAGAATTATCTCCTTCTTCCTGCATCTAATTTTGAAAAGTTCTTTAGTAGATTACTTATAAGTACAATTGGATTTGCACTTATTACACTTGTGGGAGTAACAGTAATTTCATATCTCTCTGAAGGTGTAAATACACTAATATTTAAAAGACACAATGTTCTTTTTAATCCCTTTTCAAAAATAGTCTGGACTTTAATGGCACACTATTTGATAGCTCAAAGTGCTTTCTTTTTAGGCGCGGTTTACTTTAGGAAATATCACTTTATTAAAACAATTAACGTAATTTTTCTAGTACAGCTCACAATAACAATTATTACAGCTTTATTTGCAAGAATTGTTTACTTTGATTTGTTTGATGGATTTTTCAAAATTGGAAATACCAGTCTTTTAATACAATGGGACGAATTACCTCTTACTGCCAATAGTTTTTCATATCTTGTTAAAACTTTAAAAATTCTCTACTGGCTTGTACCAGCGCCATTATTCTGGACTATATCTTATTTCAGAATTAAGGAAGTTGAGGTTAAAAATGCAATTTAAAGAGAAAAAAGCGATCTATATTCAGATTGCAGATAAAATAACAGACAATATATTGTCTAAACGGTGGAAAGAAGAGGAAAGAATACCTTCAGTAAGGGAGATGGCAGTTGATATGGAAGTTAATCCAAATACTATAGCAAGAACATACGGGTATCTGCAGGAGCAGCAGATTATAAATAATAAAAGAGGCATTGGTTATTTTGTAGCGTCCAACGCAATAGGCCTGGCTGTCGAAACAAAAAGACAGGATTTTATAAAAAATGAGCTACCTGTATTTTTCAAATCTCTGGAAGTTTTAGGGATGGATTTAGGAACAATTGAACCACTTTACAAAGAGTACCTTACAAAAGCTGATCAGGGAGTAAAAAATGAAAACAAGTAATAAAATACTATTCATAACAGCCTTGATAATCGTAGTTATTCTATTAGGATCAGTCATAGGATCACGGGTATTTCTAAATAAGTATACAATATCTTATAAAGGTGGAGACTTAAATTATTCTATTATTGAAAAAGAATATAAAGATATTATATGAAAACACAACCGTAGGGGCGAACGGCAGTTCGCCCCTACGGGATATTTATTTAAATTTTACAGCAGTGCCATAAGCCATAACTTCAGCAGCACCCTGCATTACAGCAGCAGATGCATATCTTATATTTATAACTCCATCAGCTCCAAGAGCCTCAGCTTCTTCTACCATTCGTTTTGTCGCTTTGGCTCTGGCTTCATTCATCATATCGGAATACCCTGTTAATTCGCCGCCAACAATGGTCTTAAAGCTAGCCATAATATCCTTACCCATATGCTTTGACTGGATTATGGCTCCTTTGACTATTTGAATAGTCTCAATATCTTTACCTGTAATAAAATCAGTATTCACTAAGATCATCTTCGTCTCCTTCCTTTATTTCTCGTATCCTCTGAATTAGAACAACTGCAGTAACTCCTACAGCAACTACAGCAATTCCTATAAAAATATACCCAATATAACCAGCACCCGGGATTTCTTTAAATATTATAAAGTAAAAGATACCAAATACAAATATAAGCAATGCTGCAATAATTGCAGATATTAAAGGTCCAAGATATTTTTTCATTTTTTCTCCCCCTTTACATATAAATATACACAATATTATATCTGGAAACCAGTAGAAATAAAAAAAGCAGGACTATGAATTATTTCATAGTCCTGCTTTTAAATGCTAATTAAAATTAAACTTAGATGTCTTTTTCAAGAACAGTTTTTCTTTTACTGTTTTTAGCATTCTCTATTGCTGCATCACATACTTCTCTTACTTTGTCAGAAAGTACATCAATTACTTTAGCAGAACAATTAAGTCCACCAACAGTCTTTATGTAGTTTTTAACTTTTGAAGCAACTACCAATGTTTCTTTTTCAGCCATTTACAACTCCTGGAATAAAGTTTATTACATCAATTGAAAAGAAGAGTTTCCCTCCATCAAATCAACTACTACTATTCTATCAGGTTTATTCCAGTATTCAACCAAAATTTATACTTTTTTTATTAAATTAGCTTAATTTTTTCCCATTTACTACTTCTAAACCTTAATACAAGGACAAAACCTATGGATAAAACAAAAAATATGATAAAAACCATTTTACTACAGAAGAGACAATACGTACTTTTATTATGAAAATGATCCCTCAGAAAGTTTAGTGAGAAAGAGTTTCTACAATTTTTTTATCAAGAAAAGCAAGGGTTGTTTCTATAGGATTTTCTGAACAAAATTGCACCAAATAGTATTCCAAAGGAAATTTTTCCAATCTTTTTATACCAAAATAACTTGCATCAGCCTGGGTTTGGTGCATCATTAATGCTCTTCGTTTAATATCTTTGAGGGTGTCATTTTCACTAGCATCAATATCCAGTAAGGGTATACCGCCATAGGCTGCCAGCTGTTGTACATCAACTAATTTTAAATAGGACCTAAGCTTCCCCGGATTTCTTTCAATATATTTGGTAACTGCTTTCTCAGATAAATATCCAACAGCTTCGTGTTCAAAATGCTCTCTGGCAGGAGAAGGCCCATCTGGAGAAACAATTACATCCGGTTTAAAAATTTCAATTAAAGAAACAAGCTTGTTAACTAAAAAAGTTTCACCACCCCATTCATTTAATAAAGTATTAAAACTTTTATTTACCTCTTCTGCAGTATAGGGTCTGTTCCATAAACCTAAACGAACATAAACCTTTGCATCAAGAACAGTTAAAGCATTTGCTGCTTCCTCTACTCTAACTTTCGAAAGATCAGGAATCCCAAGTTCAGCATCAGGATAAATTCCATCAATTGGCCTGTCCGGATACTTGTCAAAACCGGAATCTCCATCTGTAAAAATAATTACACCAGTAGACTCTCCCTCAGCAGCAGCTTCAGCCAGAAACAAACCATAATCCAGGCTTTCATCATCCGGATGAGCATGAATAAATAAAATATCCAGCTTCTGAGGAACAGGATCCTCTCCAGGAGCATACACATGGAGAGAATACTTTACATCGTTGTCTTTTATTAATGAAAGATCTGTTTCAATTTTATTCTGAGTTTGTAAATATGGAGCTTCAACATCATCAAGCTCTTCACTGAAATTATAGGGAAGTTCAGATTCATGGTCTGTAATAGTAGTTTCATTATCTGTCAATTTAATATCTGTATTAGAATTATGGTTAACTGTTGTACAATACCAGAGAAAGGAAATACTACAAATTACAACTGCTGCTTCTAAAAAGCGTAATATCTTCTTTTTACCTAATTTTTTATATGGAATTGGATCAGGAGGGATATTTTCCACAAAATTCCCTTCAAAAATTAATCTATACTCTCCAAGATATATTTTATCCCCATCACGTAAGACCCTCTTTCGCCAGGCAACTCCATTTATAAAGACTTCCCGGTTAGATTCTATTTGCCATTTGCCAGCATCTTTAACTAATCTAAGTTTTAATTTCTTATCACGAAAGCCATCCAGATAAGGATTAAGAAAAGCATCTCTCAGGCTATCATAAAGAGTGCATTCCCCTTCATCGATATTCAAAAGAGCAATCCGTTTTTTATGATGCATTAAGATAAAGGAGAGGTATTTAGTGGGAACTATATTGGTTGTATTTTCTTTATTTTTCATTTTTAGTTTTTCGTTTTCCTGGTATCATTCTGTTTCTTGCAACTTTAAATGCAAAACGCATAATATCTTCTGTAGATACATCCGGACCGTGTTTCTTCTGCATTATTACAACAATAGCTTTTAAGGCATCTTCACTTAAAGTGAGATATATAAACCTATCTCTTTCCGCTTCTGTCATATCTTCCCAAACAACCATAACAAGAGTTTAGTACACTTTGATCTGAAATAACAGTATTTAAGATAAATACCGGAGCTTTTTGCGCTATGTCTCATTTACTTGTCAAACCCTTAAGCATATTAAATATTTCCATAATATATAAAACTAAAGTTTTATATACAGCAAAACAAATTAAGAGTATAAAAAATACAGCTCATATTTCAAAAAGTTGAGGTTGCCTGTACCATCTAGTCAGGTAGCCTTTTTTATTTCAAATAAATCTATTTTCATCTTTTTTCGACAAGTTTATATATTAGATGAGTCCTGTTCTCTACTCCCACTTTATTAAAAATATGATAAATATGCTGTTTGACTGTATTGAGAGCTATACCCATCAAATCTCCTATTTCATTATTAGAATAACCTTCAAAAACAAGAGAAACAGTTTCAATCTCTTTAGGGGTTAAACTATATTGCTTACTTAAAAAAGAAAGATCAAGCTTCCTGGAAGATTCAACGGGATCTTCCATAAAGAGAAGACGTGATACAAAATCAAAGACATTAGTAGAAATCTCTTCAATATCCTCATCATTAAACTCTTTGCTGGGTATACTTTGAACCCTCTCCCCAATTTCATAAAGAAGATTAAGCTTTTTTTGTGATCCCAAACTTTGCAGTTTACTAAAAACTAATTCAAAATAATCATGCTTTTCAAAAGAGGCTCCGGAACTTTCTGTATCTGTTATTATTTGATCTAACAGAGGTTTATAATAATCGTATGCCTTATTTAGAATAATATTTTCCTGTTCCAAAGATATTTTATTTTGAAAGACAAAGGTAGAGGCCAAAAATCCAAAGCTAACAAGGCGATCTATAACATTTAACTTTTTATTGGAAAGTTCTATTCTTTCAATGGATTTTTTAAGCTTAATATGAGTTTCCACCCGGGCTAATAACTCTCCACGGGAAACTGGTTTTGTTATATAGTCATTGGCACCTAATGAAAAAGCATTAACCATATCTTCCAGATTATTACTGGCTGTAAGCATAAGTACAGGAAGTTCATAAGATGAATACATTTTTCTTATTTCCGAACACAATTCATACCCAGATATTTCGGGCATAAAAATATCCAGAATTACCAGTTCAGGTAAAACACCTTCTTTTAAATATTCTAAAAGTTTAACACCAGAAACTAAGGAATTAACAAGGTATTTATCTCCAGGAAGGTAATTTATAATAACCTTTAAATTTATAGGTTCATCATCAACAGCAACAATCATACTTTCCCCATTATCAGGAACCTTCCAATCGGGAATATAAAATTCTCCAATATGTTCAGAACTCTGATGATTATTAAAAGTATCAGCGTCTATGATAATTGATTTTGAATAATCAGTATCAGAAGCTACTGGCAAAGTAAAGAAAAACCATGAACTCTTACCGTACTCAGATTCTGCCCAAATTCTTCCACCATGAAGCTCAATAAGCTGTTTTGTTACAGTAAGACCTAACCCGGTTCCTCCATAACGGTGTGATATATCCTCTCCCCCCTGTTCATATTCCGTAAAAACAGACTCAAGCTTGTCACCTGGAATACCAATACCTGTATCTTTTATAGATACCAGCAACTCATCCTGTTGAACCTGGGCAGAAATAACGATCTTTCCCCTATGAGTAAATTTCAGGGCATTCCCCAACAGATTAAACAGAATCTGCTGCAATCGATTTTCATCAGCCCAAATTTCAGGCAGATCAGATGGCAAATAAATCTCTATTCTTACAGGCTTCCCAAACAGGAGGGGTTGCAGATTTCTGACAACAAACTCAACAACCTGATACAACGCAATGTGATCTTTTTGAAGAATAAGAGTATCCTCCATCATTTTTGAAAAATCCAGAATATCATTAACTAAACGGGAAAGACGCCAGGCACTAATTGAGGCAGTATTCAGATTAGCAAGATCATCAGGTCTAAGACTGTCAGCACCAGAAGTAAGAACACTGTCAATTAATCCTATAATTCCATTTAAGGGCGTTCTAAGTTCATGAGAAGTAGAGCGTAAGAATTTATCTTTTTTAAGTATTTCCTGCTCCAGTAAATATTTTGACTGATTAGCTTCATGAGTTTTCTGTTGAGCTATCCTAAGCTGATCTTCCAGTTTTTTGAAGGAGACTCCTGTATATTTTGAACTAAAAAATTGTTTAAATCGCTTTTGGATGGGCATTCTATGAAGCTGTAATTCGTAACAGCAATAAGGAGCGTTAAATATTTCTCCTTTATTGAAAATTCTGTATCCTTTATAGTCTACATTTTCTGTAATACGAATTATTTCACTTTCTTTTATTTCAGGTAAAAAAGTTTCTTTTAGAAAAACATTTAAGTCTATCGATTCTTTTTTTGCAATAATACTTTCATTAAGGCTAAATTCACCACTTTCTTTATTAAATTCTATATTCAGATCATTATAATAATATTTTAAAATATTTTCAATTTTTGCAGAGCAAAATAATTCATTCAAGCTATAAGATTCATAATCTTTCGATCTTATAATAGCTTCCATTACACCACGAGCATAATTGCATTCATGACCCATGGAGTATAGATGTTTATAGGGATAGGGTTTAAAAAGAATATAGCCATTGTTTTTATCTATATGAATATACTCTGTCTCTGATTCATTACTTAATTTCAATTGTATATTATTTGATAATTTAAGAATTTGTCTGAAGGTCATTTTTTTAATTAGAAATTTAAGAATTTCTTTTTCAGAATCAAGAAATTTCAACCCGTTTTCAAATGAATAATAATGAGGAGTAAAATAGGGTAAATTATTATGATAATTTACATCAAACTGTAAAGAATCAATTGGACTCATCCATAAATTTTCATTGGTTATATCATCAAGAGAAAAAGGGATATCTCTAAGCAGTTCCTCAATATTCAACTTATTATCTAAATAAACTTTAATAGAAGTTTGATTTAAAACATTACATCTTGAGGGAATCTGGTGAAGTTCATCTAGTGATAAATTTTCTTTTTTTATTAGTTCTTTCCAATCAAGCATATTTTCCCTTAAAAAGTAGATAATTATTTTTTTAAAGATTATTATGTTTTTGGAGATAAAACAACTCATTTTTTTAAATTTACTTATAAGGTAGATAAATTGATAAGAAATTTTATTTGCAATAGATCATATAATGAAGTACCATTATAAACATGAAATCAACAAAAATAGTATGTACAATTGGACCAGGAAGTCAGGATGAAAAAGTTCTGCAAAAACTGGTAGAAGCCGGAATGGATATTGCAAGAATGAACATGTCTCATGGATCTTATGATTTCCATAAAACAACCATTGATAATATACGCAAAGTATCAATAAATACAGGTAAGTTTATAGGAATACTCCTGGATCTTCAGGGACCTAAAATTAGAACAGGGAAGCAGAGTAAAGATATTATTGAGCTAAAAAAAGGTTCCATCTTAAAACTTACAACAGAAGATATTGTTGGTAATTGGGAAATGCTCAGTATTAATTACAAACCATTACCTGACGAAGCGAAACCAGGAGAAAAAATTCTCCTTGATGATGGAAATATAGAACTTAAAATTAAAAGTATTGAAAATAGAATTATAACCTGCGAAGTTATGAATGGAGGAATGATCCGTTCTTTTAGAGGAATAAATTTACCCGATACTCCACTAAGTACTCCGGCTCTTACAGAAAAAGATCTGGAAGACCTTAACTTTGGTCTTTCACATGATGTTGATTTTATTGCTCTGTCTTTTGTAAGAAAGGCTGAAGATATAATTGGTTTACGGGAAAAAGTTGAAAAAAAAGGGAAAAGTGCTTTTATTATCTCAAAAATTGAGAAACCTGAAGCAATAACAAATATAGATAGAATTATTGAAGAATCAGATGGTATTATGGTTGCAAGGGGAGATCTGGGAGCAGAAACTTCGGCACAGGATGTTCCTATTCTACAAAAGCAGATAATACACAAATGTAATATCGCTCACAAACCAGTTATTACAGCAACCCAAATGATGGAATCTATGATTTCAAAACCAAAACCAACCAGAGCAGAAGCAAATGATGTTGCCAATGCAATTTTTGATGGAACTGATGCTGTTATGCTCTCAGGCGAAACAGCTATGGGTGAATATCCTGTAGAAACTGTAACAGTTATGTCCAACATTGCTGAAAGAACAGAACAGGAGATAAACTATATCGAAGTTACTGAAAAAATATACAATTTATCAGGAAAAGCAGATGATGACGCAGATGCTCTTTGTTTTTCTGCATGCACTTTATGCAATACAATCTCTCCTGAATACATGATAGGGTTTTCAAGGTCCGGCCGTACTATTGAATCATTAAGTAAATACAGACCTTCAAAACCAATACTGGGCATGTCACCAGATGAAAGGGTTCTAAGAAAACTCACTATCTTTAGAGGAGTCTATGGAATAAAAATTGATATGGCAGATTCCAATGATGAACTGTTTGATAATACGGATACAATCCTTACAACAAGAGGATTTTGCTCAAAAGGAGATAAGCTTGTTGCAGTGAGCAGTATGCCTCTTACAGGTGTAAATAGAACCAATATGATCAAAATTCATACTATAAGCTAATCTGGTTTTTATCAGACATCACCTTCAGTAGGGACTATACACATAAAAACAAACTCTTCATTTCCTGTTTGCAGGAATTGGTGTTCTTTACCTCCAGGAACAACCGCAACAGAATCGCCAGTTACAGGATAGTCAGTTCCATCAATAAAAATTATACCTGAACCCTTAACAATGTATACCACATGTTCCCAGGGGTGGCTGTGTTTGGGAGAATATCCATCCTTGCCCAGGGTAAACATTCTCATTACATGACTATCCCATCCCTGATCTCCACCTATCAAAACCTGTTTCTGAACATTTTTCATGGTATCTGTATTAAATATTTTCTTATCAATTTCACTTCTTTTCTTTACATACATATTTACACCCCCAGAATATTTCATTTATAGTATATCATGGCAAATAGTTTTATGAAAATACCAGGCATCAATTTTAAGCATATACGAACATCAATAACTCTTGTTACAAGTTTATTAATATTTCTAATTTTTGTTAGTTTCGGTTTTATAACCTACAACCTTAATCAAGTACTAATTAAAGGTACCATAAGCACTATTCATAAAGAAATAACTAATAAGGTTTTGGTAAAACTGGATGTTTACCTGGATACTCCCTATACTGTCAATAACCTAACAGATGCATTTTTACGAATCAATCCTGAACATCTCAAAGATCTTGATTTACTAAGAAAATACCTATACAAACAGCTTTCAATATTTAATAATGTAAACCTTATAGCATTTGGAACAAAAAAGGGTGATTACGTAGAGGCTCAAAGATTAGAGGATGGAAGAATAAGAACAGGTGTAACAAATAACAGTTATCTGGAATTATGGAAAACTGATACAACAGGTCAAAAAATTATTTTAGAAAAAATGATACAAAGCTATGATCCAAGACTTCGTCCCTGGTATATAAATTCAAAAAATAAAAGAATACCTGCATGGTCTGATATCTATTTATATTCATCAAATAATAAACCTGCCATATCTGCCAATCAGCCATATTTTTTTAACAGCAATACTTTGGATGGTGTTATAACAACTTCTATTACTTTGGATGGAATTAGTAAATTCCTTTCTGAACTTACATTAGATAATAATTCATCTGTACTAATTCTTGAACCTTCAAGTCTGGCTATAGCTACATCTGAAGAGATTCCATTACTGGACAAGCTAAACAAGAGAATAACTGGATCAAATCTTGAAAATAGATTATTTTCATCAATTTCAAAATTTTTCCAATTAAGTATTGAAAATAATTATACAAATATAATTTCTGATTTTTCAATGGTAATTGATAATACAAAATATCTTATACGATCAACTCCATTTTATGGACCCTACGGGTTACGATGGAATATTCTTGTAATTATTCCAGAAGCAGATTATATGTCAGTTTTTTATAGAGCAAGTACATTTGGAATGTTAATTTTTCTTATCTTTATGTCTATAACATTTATTTCAAGTTTTTTCATTGCAGGACAAATAGCAAAACCTATAGTGCAATTAAGTACTCTTGTTTCCAGAATTACCCTGGAAAAAGATAATATCTCAAAATTAACTATTCCTAAAAAAATTCTTACAAGAAATGATGAAATAGGAACCCTTGCCGAATCATTTTCAAATATGAATACAGAACTTGGTTCTGTTTTTTTATATCTAAAGAAAAGCCAAAAAGATTACAAAGAACTTGTTGAAAATATTAATAGTATTATAATGAGAGTAACCCCGGATGGAACAATTATATATTGTAATCCTTTTGGATTAAAGTTCTATGGATACAAAAAAGATGAACTTATTGGCTCTACTGTGCAGGACACTGTTTTAAAAACTAATGATCCCGGAAATTTTGATATACTGGAAAAGATTTTTAAAAAAGATCAAAAATATTGGAATGGTATAAATAAAAATATTACTACAGACGGAAAAGAGGTCTGGATTTTATGGGCAAATACACTTATTTATAATCAAAATGGAACAATTAAAGAGCTATTATCTATAGGACAGGATTTTACTTCTAAAAAAGACGCTGAATCAAAACTAAATGCTTCTCTTGAAGAAAAAAATATCTTATTAAAAGAAGTCCACCATAGAGTAAAAAATAATCTTCAAATTATAACCAGTCTTATTAACTTGCAACTTGCAGATATTTCAAATGGGATTATTCAGGAAACACTTGAATCTCTGCAAAGTAGAATTCAGTCAATGTCACTTGTTCATGAAATGCTCTATTCTACAGATTCCCTTACCCAGATAGATTTTCATGAATATCTAAATCAGATAATTGCTACTATTTCTGCTACTTTTAATAATATTAAAAATCCAGTTCAAGTTACATTAACAGGAGATGTTCTCTATCTGGATATTGAACGTTCTACTACATGTGGTCTAATTATAAATGAAATAATTATAAATGCATTCAAACATGCTTTTGTCGGGCAGGATAACTGTAAAATTGATATTACACTAAATAAAGATAATTCGGAACTAATTTCAATAATTGTCAGGGATAATGGAATAGGAGTTTCATCTCTAAGCAAAACTGATAATACCCAGGGAATGGGTTCACTTTTAATTGATGCACTAACAGATCAGATTGGTGGAAAGATTCTTATAAGTAAAACTAAAGGAACGTCTGTCAACCTTACTTTTAAAAACTAATTAAATTTCTGGTGCACTTGACGTGAAGCAATAAATTAAGTTTAATCACAAGATTATGAAGTATTGTATGATAGTTAACCCCCATGCGGGGAAAAAACAAGGTTTAGCTGCAGCAAAAAAAGCTTTTCATCAATTAAATGAGAATAATATTGATGTTGAAATGCTTATATCAAAAAAACATGGTGATTCTATAACTCTTGCATCTAAGCTTTCATTAGAGGATTTTGATGGGATTCTGGCAGTTGGTGGCGATGGTACACTTTTTGAAGTTATAAATGGTGTTTTGAAAAATAACCATGAGATTGATATACCAATTGGACAAATTCCTGTAGGTACAGGGAATTCTTTTATTAAAGATCTGAATGTTACTGATTTCGAAAAATCCCTTCAAACAATTATTTCAGGACGTACTAAAGAAATAGATCTTGGAGAATTTTCATACACTAAGGGTAAACATTTTTTTATAAATCTACTGGGCACCGGTTTTGTATCGAATGTAGCTTACAGAGCAAAAAAATATAAAATGTTAGGTTCTCTAAGTTATATTTTTGGAGTATTAGAAGAAGTTATTTTTCTTAAATCAACAAAAATTGAACTTAATATTGATGGAAAAATAATTGAAAGAGATGCTGTCTTTACAGAAATTTGCAACTCACGATATACAGGCGGAGATATGCTAATGGCTCCGGATGCAAAAATAGATGACGGCCTTTTAGATGTTATTATTTTAAATAAAGTGTCCAGAAGAAAACTCTTAAGTCTTTTCCCCCTTTTATTTAGAGGTGCACATATAGAAGATAATTCTATTGAAGTATTTAAAGGTAAAAATATTTCATTAAAATCAGATTCTGTGCTTTCACTAACTCCAGATGGCGAAACTTTTGGAAAAACACCAATAACTGTAACTGTGCACTCCAAAAAAATAAAGATGTTTTGTTAATGCATTTTGTTTCAACAATTATAGGTTATCTCCTGGTTATTCCTCTACTTTTATTTATTTCATTTTTAGTTATTATTCAAAGCCTTTTAGGAAATCAAAAATTATTTGATAAATTACTAAAATATTTTTGTCGTCGTATTCCAGTTTTTTTCGGTATCAAAGTAAAAACTTTCAATCTGGACAATATCTCTCCTGGGAAACCCTATATTTTTATGGCGAATCATGTAAATATTTTTGACGGATTTATATTATACGGTTATATTCCCAGTTTTATAAGAGGGGTTGAACTTGAAAGTCACTTCTCCTGGCCTGTCTGGGGAACAATTACCCGGAAAATTGGCAATATACCAATAAGTCACAATAACCCCAAAGCTGCCCTAAAAAGTCTGGATAAAGCAAGCAAAGAGATAACCAAAGGAACTTCAATTATAATACTGCCAGAGGGACATCGTACTAGAAATGGGGAACTTCAGACATTTATGCGTGGCCCTTTCAGACTTGCAAAAAAAGCAAATGTAGATATTATTCCTATAGCAATGAAAGGATTATGGGATAGGAAATCTGTTAATTCTAAAATAGTCCATCCTGGAACCGTAGAATTTGTTGTTGGAAATCCAATTACAGCAGAATCCTATAAAAATATTTCAGACAGGAAGCTTAAAGATATTATTAAAAATATTATAATGGGAATGCTTAAGTAATGAGTATATTTGAAGCAGTTATGCTTTTATGTTTTGGCCTGGCCTGGCCATTTTCTATTTACAAGTCATGGAAGACAAAAGAAAATGGTTCAAAAAGTTTAATATTTCTAACTGCACTTATTATTGGATATATTTCAGGCATTATTCATAAAATTTTATTTAATTATGATGGTGTTATATTTTTGTATATTATAAACGCAATAATGGTGTCCATTGAAATTGTTTTTTTTATAAAAAATAAAAAAAGGATTACCTAATATTTCAGATAATCCCTTCTATTAATGGAAATAGTGATCCCCTAAAACTTAAAATTAGGGTTACTTATAACAGCACCTCTTTCCATATCTGTATTAAGTATAATTGCAAGATTTTCATCTGACATATACTGTGCCTGATAATCAACTCCATTTCTTGCTAACTGCATATCAAATGCTCGCATATGGTTTCTTGAACCCTTTAAAAGATTCTGATATACAATTTTCAGATCGTCATTATCTGTATCTGCAATCAACCTTTCAAGATCATTGATATCCAGATCTTCAATAGTAGCTCCAACATTGAGGGCTGCATTAAAAGACTCAGATCCCTGTTCAACAAGAGCATTATAAAGATTCTGCATCTCGGGGTTTGTAAAAACACCAATTGAATTTGATTTTATTGGGTCTTCCAGATGATATCGTTCAAGGAGGATTCCCATTGCATCCATATGTGTGCTTTCTGCACCTGCAATGTTTGTAAAAGTACGCAGGCCCCATTTTTCATAAAGTGTTAAATACACATCTCTTGCAAGCTTTTCTTCTTCTCTCATTAGCAAAATGCCTTCTGCTTCTGCATCTGAAAGACTACCGACCTCAACTGATTCAAGAACGCTTTCCATTTCACCACCAAAGTTGGAACCCCAGTTACCAGCCATTAAGCCAGTACTTATCATTACTATTAAAATTGCTATTGTTACTAATTTCTTATTCATTTTTTTCTCCTTATTAAGTATTCTTAATTTCTATTAGCAAATATAGTGGGGACTTATGAATAAAGTATGAAGTGATTGTAGAGTGTTTGTAAAAATCTACAAATAAGTTTATATTAACTAATAATTATTACATAAAAGTCTTTACTTAAAGCAACATTTCAATAGGTGGAAATACAATGACAGATAAGTTTGATGAAAAGCGAATAATTGACCTCTTATTTTTTTCCAAAGGTATTATGCTGGGTGAAAATGGTAAAGATCTTATAAATCTTTACAAAGATGCAATAGATAATGTTACTCCATTTGATATTATTGAAATGGAAAACAGACAGATGAAAAACAGAATATCTACTCCTGATATAAAAAAGAGTATTGGAAAAGTTTTAAATGCCTTCTATTCGTCTCTATCAAACTATGAATGGGAAAAACCAGCAGAAGGAACATTTCTTTACTATTTAATGCTTGAAAATAGGGCTCTTGAAGAAAAACTAAACAATATTAAACAGATTCTAAAAAAATTCCATACAGAAGAAACATTCACATATCCAATGCTACGGCAAAAGCTTATTCCATTATTTTTAGAAATTTTGGACTTTGATGAACATTATATAAAAAAGGAAAATATACTCTTTCCATATATTGAAAAGTACTGGGATAATTATAATCCAATAAAAGTAATGTGGTCTCTGCATGATGATATCAGAAACAGTCTTAAGGAAATTATATTAATTTTAGAAAATCCCAACAGGATATGGGATCAGCTAAACATTGAAATTGGAAGATTTTTCTTTTTAACTTTTGGAATGATTATAAAAGAAGATCGAATAATTTATCCTGTAGCTATAGAAACTATTCCTAAAAAAGATTTGCAGAAAATGCATCTTCAAAGTTTCGACTTATCTTTTACATTTATCGAAACACCAAAAAAACCGGATATTATAATTAAAGAAGGTTCATGGCAAAAAGAATGTTCATTTATTACTGAAACAGGAGAAGTATCAATGGATCAGCTTCAACTGATTTTTGGTAATCTTCCTGTAGAAATGACTATGATTGATGAAAAAAACAAAGTAGTTTTTTTCTCTGACTCAGATAACAGAATATTCCCAAGATCCTCAGCTATAATTGGCAGGGATGTTCAAAACTGCCACCCTCCTGAAAGCGTTCATATAGTCAATGAAATTATTGAAACCTTTAAAAAGGGTACAAAGCAAAAAGCCGAATTCTGGTTCAAATTTAAAGAAAATTTTATTTTTACAAGCTATTATGCACTTCATGATAAATCAGGAACTTACAGAGGAATACTGGAAGTTAGCCAGGATATAAGTAAGTTTCAAAATTTGGAAGGAGAAAGAAGATTGCT
>JAOZPU010000006.1:0-36461 GCA_029932585.1 Spirochaetia bacterium
AGCACTATAAGCGCCAATATAGGAGATCTTATTGAATCTGCTATCAAACGGTCTGCAGATGTTAAGGATGCTGGTAAATTGATGCCTGGTAGAGGTGGTATTCTGGATTCAATAGATTCAATTCTTTTCAGTGCTCCTATTTATTATTATATTCTATTAATAATACTCACTTAGGAAAAACAATGATCAAAAAAATAATAATTCTTGGTGCTACAGGTTCTATTGGAAAGGAAACTCTTGATGTAGTAAGACAATACAAAGATAAATTTGAAATTGCTGCTATTTCTGCACATACAAATCAAGACAAATTACTTAGAATTTCCAATGAATTTAATATTAAGATACTTGGATTAAGTGGAATGAACTCTGATAATCCTCGTATTAGATATTCAGGTAATAACAGTATTCGTAATTTAATTGAAAATACTAATGCTGATATTGTAGTTAACGGAATAGCTGGATCAGAGGGTCTTATGCCTTCTGTAATTTCATTAAAAAGTGGAAAAGATCTTGCCCTGGCAAATAAAGAAACTATTGTAATGGCTGGAAAGCTTATTATGGAACTTGCGAAGAGCCTTCAAAAGAAAATTATTCCTGTAGATTCAGAACATTCAGCTATCTTTCATCTACTTGAAAATAGAAATTTGAATACCCTTAAAGAAATTATAATAACAGCTTCTGGTGGACCTTTTCGACAAACACCTCTAAAAGATTTCTCTAACATAAAACTTAAGGATGCTCTCAAACACCCTACATGGGAAATGGGGAAAAAAATTACTATTGATTCTGCTACAATGGCAAACAAAGGACTGGAAGTAATAGAAGCCCATGGTTTATTTTCACTTTCTGAAGACAAAATAAAAGTTCTTATACACCCCGAAAGTAGAGTTCACTCACTTATTAGAACAATAGACAATTCCATGTTTGCTCAGATTAGTAATCCTGATATGAGAGTTCCTATTGGTAATGCACTTTTTTATCCAAATTTAATGGAGTCCTCCTTTGGAGAACTTAATTTGGCAGAAAAAACATTGACTTTTTTTGAAGCTGATTATGAACGATATCCACTTCTTAAATATGCTTACGACACTATTAAACATGGAAAAGCATATCCAATTGCATACAATGCTTCAAATGAAATATCTGTAGACTATTTCCTAAATAATCGAATTAAATTTACTGACATTTCAGAAATAGTATCTAATATTTTAGATAAAGACTGGTCTATGGAACCTGGATCAATTGAAGATATTATAGAAACAGATCAAAAAGTAAGAAAATTAACCAAATCTTTCATAGATAAGACTATCAGGAAATAAGAATGTTATTAACAATACTAATTGGAATTCTTGGACTGGATATTGTAGTTCTGGTACATGAACTGGGCCATCTTTTTGCAGCTAAACTAATGGGCATAAGTGTAGAAATATTTTCAATCGGAATGGGCAAAAAAATATACTCCACTCATTGGGGGGAAACTGAATACTGTATAAGTATTTTCCCAATTGGTGGTTACTGCAAAATGAAAGGTGAAAAACAATTTAATAAAGCCATTAGAGAAAAAGCCAGCTCTATTAGTTATGAAAAAGGTTCAATTTTTTCTGCTTCACCCATTAAAAGAATTGTCACTTATTTGGCAGGTCCTCTTTTCAATATATTCTTTTCAGTTATTGTACTTTCTATCATTTGGACAGTTGGTTTTACAATTAATACATATAGTAATAAAATAATTCTTTTATCAGATTATCCGGGAATTTTTGAATCAAATAACAATCCTGCAGATAAATCAGGTTTAATGACAGGAGATAAAATAATTAGTATAGATAATAAAACTGTCAAAAATTATTCAGACCTTCAGGAAATTATTTATAGTTCTGCAGGAAAGCAATTATCATTTATTATAAACCGCAATACAAATGAAAAGACTCTTTTAATTACTCCTACTCTTAACAAAGAGACCGGAGCTGGACGAATAGGTGTCTCTCCATGGGTTGATGCTGTAGTAGAAAATATTGTTCCAGGGTCATCAGCTGATATTGCAGGATTAGAAAAGGGCGATATAATAAAAACAGCAAATAATATTAAAGTTTTCAACTATCTTGATATTTATAAAGCTCTTTTGCTAAAACCCGAGTATATAAAACTTAAGGTTCAATCTGAATCAGGAAACAGAGAAGTGTCTCTTGTCCCAATATATATGGATGAAGGTAAAACCGATCTTGGTATTATTTTTAAATCACTCAACATAGAACAAGATAAATTGAATCTTTTGTCTGGAATTAAGAAAGGTAGTGTAGAAACATTTAATACTTTTGTAATGACCGCAAGAAGTATCTATTTACTATTCACCGGAATTGATGTAAAGAAAGCTGTTTCAGGTCCAATACGTATTAGTTATTATGTAGGAGAAGTTGCATCTAATAGTTTTAAAGAAGGAATAAAAACAGGATTCACTACAATATTTAGATTCCTTAGTATGATAAGTGTAGCTCTTGGATTTGCTAATTTGCTTCCAATACCAATATTTGATGGAGGATTAATCTTATTTACGAGCATTGAACTTGTAAAAGGAAAACCCTTAAAACCGAGTGTTTTCTACAAATACCAGAGCTTTGGATTTTTCTTAATACTTATTATATTTTTCCTGACCACTTATAGTGATATTTCATATTTATTTTCAAAATAGAGGGCAAAAGGGGAAATTATGGAAAAATTAAACTGTTACTGTGGAAAAAGTTTTGAAATAGAAATAAAAGAAACAATTGATCTGGAAAAAGATTCTATAATTACAGATCAAATATTAAATAATAAATTTATGGAATATAATTGCCCCTCATGTAATAAAATATTAAGGCCGGAATTTAGAATTAATTTTATTGGAAATGGGATTGATTTAACTATGATTCCTGAAATAGAAAGAGATAGCTATCTGGCAGGAACAAATAAGCAAAAAGCTAAGCAAATCGTAATAGGATTTCAGGAATTACGAGAAAAAATAATAATTCATAATTTGAATTTTAATGAAAGAACAATTGAACTTATTAAATTATATCTATTAAAAAAAACCAACTCAAAACCTGATATTAAAATATTTTTTGAAAATTTAAAAAATGATTATTTAATTTTTTATATATATGGTTTAAAAGAAAATGAAACAGGTATTTCAAAGTTACCAAAACATATATATACTACAATTGATGAAAATTTGGAAGAAAGACTAAAAGATAGAGAAATAAAAGAACTTTTAGATCTTCCTTACATATCTATAAACAAAATAATACCAGAGGTACAGTGAATTGCACAAATTCAAAATACTAGTTCTAATATTTTTTACAATAACAATTTTTACTTTTAGCGATAATATAACCATCAATAGTGGTCATAGCCATCCAATACAGAGTATTACAAGCAATGATAAGCAACTTTTCTCTTGTGATACGAGTGGAACCCTTTTGGTATGGGATATTGGTAAAAAAGAACTCATAAAAAAACTTCAAATTTCCTATCTTCAGGTAAAAAATATTACTGTTAACTCTAATGGCACAAAAGTTGCTATTGTCGAAACTGATACAATTTCTTCTTTTAAATTAAGTGTTTGGGATATAGAAAAAGAGGAAAAACTATTTTCTCATAAAATGACAGGATTACCTTTATTTATCAAATTCAGCCCAAAAGACAGTTTTATAATTTATAGCAAAACCGATAGAAATAGTCTGGTATTTCTGGATGCTGAACAAGGTTATGAAGTCCCTGTTATGTTTGAAGATTATGGTTTAGTTTCATCAATTTATATTACCGGTTCAGAGAAAACATTGATGTTTTACAGCCCATCTGGCACCATTCAATACTGGAACCTATTAAATGGTAAAATTAAAACTTCGCCTATTAGAACACGCAAGGATTTATCATTTATTAACATAACAGCAGATGGTGCCTATATGACAGCTTCTGATAGTAATAATCTTTATTTAATAAATATGCAAAGTGGAAAAACATTTTCAAGTACAAAAATATCAGGTATTATTTCTTCATCATCAATTGATGCTAAAAAAGAGTTAGCAGTTCTACAGAAAATAAGTAATAAATTTATATTAAGTATATGGAAAATAAATACAATTCAGGGAAGAGAAAGTCTAAACAAAATAAAAACTATTGAATTAAGTTCTAATATTTTACCAGTTGAAGAATTAACACTTATAGATAATATTGTATATTTGGCCGGTTCTAATGGTGAAATCATTTCAACAAATATTATAACAGATAAATCTAATATTTTTTCTAAAAATATTATGGCTAATATAACAGATATAAGTATATTAGATGGTGAAATACTTATTGCAACCACAAAAAATATCATCAATATGAAGGCAAATTTTCTTAATAATTCATCAAAATCAATTAACAATATTAATTTTTCATTAAATATCACTACGAACCCATTCAAAGAAGAAACAGGTATTGTTAACGATAAATTTAATTTTTACATATACCCTAAAGTTAACAGAAAGGGAGAACTTTTAAAATTTTCTAATGGGGATTTTGTTACTCTTAGTACAAATTTTTCTTCACCAATTATTTCTGCAAAATATATAGATGAGTATTTTTTAACATTGGAAAAAGATGGTAGTTGCCAAAATATTAATTCTATTACTGGTAATACTTTTTTTGAATATACATCATTTGGTATAAATTCATTAGAATCAGTATTTGGTGGAAATCTTATAGCAGGAAGAAATAGAACTGCATTTCTTAAATCACCATTACTTCATATTAATACTGCTACTGAAGAAGTTGTACCTATAAAAGAGAGTAATATAATTATATTTAAAATGGATTATGATAGCATTACCAGAACCCTGTATACACTTGGGTTTGAAGAACGTAATTCAGGACTCATAACAGTATTAAAAGCTCACACAGGAAGAGCATGGGAACTTACTGACACAATAATGACATACCCTGGCGAAGATCAGGCAGGAAGCTTTGTAGTAGATGAATCTAAATCGAGAATATATCTCTCAATTGGGAATAGTGGTCTTATAATGTATGGCTGGAATGGCTTTACTGATATGGAACAAACAAATCATATACCAAAAAACTTATATGTTAGTGAAAATTTATTAGTTTCTCTAAATACAGACTCTTCTCTATCTTTTTGGGATACAACTAATGGGGAACTAATTGTTAATTTTTTCTTATTAAAATCTGGAGAATGGATAGCTGTAACTCGAGATAAACAAACTATACTGTCAAACAGTAGTCTAAAAAACCTAATAAATTAAATTTAATCATGTGAAGGATTTGAAGCTATTCTTTTTATGGCATCAGAAACTGCAGATTTTACTTCAATTGCATACTTTTCGTCTAAAGCAACATGAGCATAAACCGTTCCAATAAGAGAAACCCTGTAATGGGGCTTAAGAGAATTAAGAGCCAGTGCAGTCATATCAAGAACACAATCCTGACACTTACAAATATCCCTGGAGGCATCCAGTTCAAGCTGAATCTCCATTTGCTCCAAAACTAAACGTTCTGTTTCATTAACAAGGTTTTCAAAATTATAACTATCTCTTATTGCCATCTTATTACTCCTGTATGAAGATACAAAATATTAACTAAATCATATCATAATATCGCATATAATTTCTAATGCATTTATTAACCGGCCGAATTTTTAATTACCGCAAAAGCCGCTAACCGGAATCTCTACTTAAATTCTCAAATCTTGTATATTTTGGAATAAATACTATAGGAACTGTTCCAATGGGTCCATTCCTCTGTTTTGCAATTATTAGATCTGTAGGAATATTAACAGGACCACTTGATTGTCCATCAGACTGACCAGGATCCTTCTCTCTATGTAAAAACATAACAACATCAGCATCCTGCTCAATAGAACCGGATTCACGTAGATCTGCAAGCGAAGGAGGCTTTCCCTCTGACTGGCGTCCTACCTGAGAAAGACAAATAACAGGGACTTCCATTTCCCTTGCTAAAGATTTTAGTGATCTTGAAATTTCTGCAACCTGTTCATGTCTGGGTACATTGTTTTTACTCTCTGGTTCAATTAGTCCAATATAGTCAATAAAAATTATTTTAACACCCTCTTTAGTCAACATTCTTCTTGCCTGTGCACGTAAATCAAGTAATTTCATGTTGGGCGTATCGTCTATATAAAGAGGTGCTTCATAAATTCTTCCGGCAGCTTCAGTTAAGTTATGAAAATCGTTAGGTTTTAGCATACCGGATCTTAAATTTGTTGAACTAATTCGGGATTCACTTGCAATTAATCTATTCATAAGTGCCATCTCAGACATTTCAAGAGTAAAAAAACCCACAGGTATTTTATTTTTAATAGCCATATTGGCAGCCATAGTAAGGGCAAGGGCAGTTTTACCTATAGAAGGTCTGGCCCCAATAATAATAAATTCTGAATTTTGGAAACCACTTGTCATATTGTCAAGTTCAGAAAATCCTGTAGGAACGCCTGTGTAACTCTCTTTTCTATGATACAACTGTTCAATAGCAGATATTGCATCAGGTACTATGTCCCTGGCAACACGGTATTGACCTTTTTGCTGACTATCTGTTACAGCAAATATTTTCTTTTCCGCTTCTTCAATTACAGCCCTGCCATCCAAAGAATCATCATGGGCACTGGATACCATTTCCCCTGCAATTTTAAGGAGAAGCCTTCTAATACTGTTTTCCTGAACTATTTTAGCATAATATTCAACATTGGCACTGGTGGGCACAACAGATGTAAGAGAGGAAACATATGCTATGCCACCAGCATTTTCCAAAGCTCCTTCAGAACGAAGTTCATCTGTTAAAGTAAGAAGATCAACACCCCTTGCATCATTAAAAAGACCAACAATTGCAGTAAATATTTTTTGATGAGCAAGTTTATAAAAATCATCGGCTCTTAGATAGCGAAGAACAACAGAAAGTGCCTCAGAATCAAGTAAGAGCGCCCCTAATGTAGCCATCTCAGCATCATTATTATGGGGCGGTATTTTATCCTTTAACTCCAGAGGAATCATTTTGATAGAAAATCCTTACTAAGCTTCTTCTGTTGATTCAGCTTCTTCTGTTGATTCAGCTTCTTCTGTTGATTCGACTTCTTCAGTTTCAACATTTTCCTCAACCTTTTCTGATTTTACAGACTTGGGAGGTTCAACAGGCTCTTCAGCTTTTTTATCACTTTTGACAATAATTTTAAGATCTGCTAATTCGTTACCATAAAGTTTAATTTTTGCAACAAATTCTCCAACCGTTTTGATTGTATGTCCGGAAATATCTATTTTCTTTCGTTCAATAACAACACCTGCTTTTTTAAGTTCTTCTGCAATATTTGCATTACTTACTGAACCAAAAAGTTTTCCTGTATCACCGGCAGATACCTTTAATTCTAATGTAATAGCTTCTATTTTTTCTTTTAAACTTGCAGAATCTGCACGTTTTTCTTCTTTTCGTTTTGCGATAGCAGCTTTTCTACTTTCAAAAACAGCAAGACTCTGTTTATCAAAAATAACTGCCATCTTTTGAGGTACAAGAAAGTTTCTGGCATAGCCATTTGCTACAACACAAACATCTCCCTCTTCCCCAAGATTATACACATCCTGATTAAGAATAATTTTCATAATTTTCTCCTTCTAGGTTCTATACCTTATCCATAACTCTGAGACTCCCAGTACAGGAACCCCAATCAATAAAATTAAATTAATTCCCGGCAATAATAAAACGACAAATATAGATATTGCAATAAGTCGCCTACCACTTCCAGGTACTTCATATCTATTTAATAGATATTTTATCAACCCAATACCATGTAATCCATATAAAAATACCATGACAAAGGCACTGTTCCACATTATATAACCAAACCATGACATTCCTATAAAAACATCAAGGAACACAATGGCAAGAGTAATAATTAAAGGCCAGATCATAATCTCCGGAACTTTAAAATTAGCCAGTTTAAATTGGTCTCTTCTATTCCTGCGTCGTTGAATTGCATCTGCAATAAACCAGGAACAAGAAATCATAATAAAATATGCAAATATATAATTCCTGAAAACAAGCTTCATAGTCGACTCTATAATAACACCTGGTTGTAATTCTTTTACAAGCACAGAACTCTCAAAAGAATCAGATGCAGTAACAGAATCTCTAAACATGTCAGAAACATAAATAATCTGATTTTTTAAAAGATTAACAATTTCCTCATTTCCTGAATAATAAAATATTAAAGGAACACTTATTACTGCAAATCCAATAGTAACTACCACCAGAGAATAGAGGGTTCTATACCTAAGCCAGGCTATACCAAGTACACCAGCAATAATTGAAAGAGGATAGACAAGTTCTGCAACAATTAAAAAATGTCTTAAATTACTTCCTTCAATTCCAGATCCACGAATAAACGTTTCAATAACAATAGCAAGTGATACAAATAAAACAGCCAACGACAGATATGAAAATCCATATCTCTGCATAATTATAAAAAGTGGTATCGATAATAAAAAAAACACCACACTAATTTGAAAGATCAAAATAGAAGCTGCCGTTAATACTGCAAAAATCAGTAAATGACGCTTCTGCAAGGAGATCTCCATATTTCAGCCTATTGCTTTACATATGGAAGATATGCCAATACTCTGGCTCTTTTTATTTCTCTTGATAATGATCTCTGATGCTTAGCACAAGTTCCGGTAATTCTTCTTGGAAGAATTTTACCCCTTTCTGTGATAAATCGTCTCAATGTATCAGCATCCTTATAATTAGCAACTACTTTTTGTGTACAAAATCTACATACTTTTTTTCGAAAGTAGGATTTTCGACCACCCCTCATAGGAGGACGACCACCAGAAGGTCTTCTATAATTACCACCTTCTCTGGGTTCTCTGGTATGTTCTCTGGGTCTACTTGTTTCTGCCTGTGCAGGCTCTTTTTTTTCAACTACAGGTGCTGCCACTGTTTTAGCAACTTCCTTAACTTCTTCTTTATTATCTATATCAGACATAAAATTATCTCCTTTTCAATCTTTAGAAGGGAATATCGTCTTCAAAATTTTCAGGTCCATTGTTATTGGAAGGCTGAAAATTGCCAAAAGACTGATTATTTGAAGGTTTCGCGGCCGGAGCTTCACTACGCCCACCACCATAATTACTGTTTCCACCTCCAGTATTACCACCAAGTAGTTGTATGTTATTAGCAATAACTTCAACTTTACTTCGGTTCTGGCCATCCTGTTCCCATCTATTCTGCCTTAGTTCACCACTAACAGCTATCTGTTTACCTTTTGCAAGGTACTGCTGAAGAGCTTCTCCCTGTTTACCCCAAAGTACTACATCAAAATAGCTCACCTCATCAGTCCACTGATCACCCGACCTCTTCTTCCGGTTTACAGCAAGACTGAATTTACATACAGCTGTACCACTGTTTGTATATTTCAGCTCTGAATCCCTGGTAAGTCTACCTACCAAAGTAACTACATTAATATCGTTGGCCATAGGAATAACCCCTCCTTTAGTCTTCTTTCTTTACAAAAAGGTACTTAAGAAAAGTTGTCTCTAGTTGAAAATGCTTATCCATTTTGGAAATTTTATCCGAAATAGCTTCAATTTCATAGAAATAGTAATGACCTTTTGTTTCTTTTTTTATTTCGTAGGCAAGTTCTTTTGTTCCCATGTCTGTTTCTTTTAAAACTTTAACAGCATGTTTTTCAAATTCAGCTTTTACAAGCTCTTTGCCTTTTGTAAAGTTATCTTCATCTGTACGGAAGATACATGTAAGTTCGTAGGTTCTCATAAACCCTCCTTTTGGACTTTATGATCCGCCTTAGGACGGATAAAGAGGTCGGGATAAATTAGCATGTAAAAAGATGTAATGTCAAGGGAGACTGATACTCGAAAGTGAAACATATCCCTGTTAACTGTATTAAGTTTCTACTTACTTTTTTTGAAAAAAAAGGACTGTTCCATTGAGGACAGTCCATTTTTTATTCCTGTAAATATATTATTTACATAAGATCTTTAGGTTTTCGGGCAGTGTTACCGCTTTTTTCACAAACAGCTACATGCTTCAACTTTCCATCTTTAAAAACAGTCTTCATCTTTATATTACCACCCCATTTGCTTATAAGGGTATGAGCACCTTCACGACGGGCATTTTTTGATACTGGTCCAGCCATAACTTCCTCCTGATTATGAGTTTTTTGTAATGAATTAAATAGAAATGAACATCACAAAAAAACCCGATATCTATAACAGAGGCTATACTAGTGAAATTTACAGATTTTATCAAGTACTATACATATTCACTTGAACTTATTTCCACAATTATTTAATCTGAACTATGAATTTTTCTAAAAATATACTTAATATTATACGATTTATTTTTATTTTACCTATAATTGTATATCAAAAACTTATATCGCCATTATTGCCAGGATCATGTATTTACTATCCAACATGTTCTCATTATTCAAAAAGCTCAATTATGGATCATGGCATATTAAAAGGTCTGCTACTTTCAATTTCAAGAATACTACGCTGTACTGGAAGTTTATTTACAGGGGGAGAAGATCCGGTTCCAAAAGATTTTTCTTTCAAATATATCTCCAGAAGTTACAAAAACTTCTGGAAATATAAAAAATAGTTACTGATTCATTTCACGAGCTGCATCAAAGCCAGCCTTATAACCTTCTTTAAAGGCTTCACTAAATGCTTCTCTGTATCCTTCGCTATAACCATCATTGTATCCGGTATCATAATCACCATCAGAATATTCATCATCACCATATTCGTCATCATAATCATCAAAAGTAAACTCAATAGATCTGCTGTTTGGATCTGAAAGATCAATTTCGAACCTGGAGTATTCATCACCATCTGAATCTACAGCCATGGCATCAAAAATCAGATCCGCATCTTCATAATCCGGTATAGAAATAGTAACAGTATCACCATCACCTACAGTCTGACCATTTAGAAGATCATCGTACCAGTCATCATGACTGGTTGGCGAAACATACAACTCAGAAATCTCATAACCGGTACTATTAATAAAAAGAACGCCATTAAGAGCCTGCCCAAAAATTACAACACTTAACAATAAAAATAATAAAACAAATAATCTCCCTTTCACAATATTACTCCCTTATATATTTAATTCTGATCACTTATGTTCTGTAAAAATGGTATTAATACCTTCAAAGCATTTTGATTAAATCCACCTTCAGGGATTATTAAATCAGCATATCTTTTAGTGGGTTCAATAAATTCGTAATGTCCCGGCCTAACTACTTCAATATACTGCCTGATTACAGACTCAACGGTTCGCCCTCTTTCTGTAGTATCCCTTTCCAATCTTCGTATAAACCGTATATCATCAGGGGTATCAACAAATAGTTTCAGATCAATAAGGTCTCTTATTCTTTTGTCAAAGAAAATCATAATACCTTCAAAAATAATTAGTTTCTTTGGTTTAAGTCTAATACTTTTATCCATTCTTCGATGATGAACAAAGTCATATTGAGGCATATCCACTTCCTGGAAATTCTTTAGAGCTTCTAATTGTTTAATTAAATAATCATTATCAAAGGCATCAGGATGGTCAAAATTGAATGCAGTAATATTTTTATTATTCATATATTCTGCAGATTTATAATAGTTATCCTGGGGAATAAATAAAAAATCTGGAATTATCTCTGAAATTTTTCTAACAATTGTTGTTTTACCTGATCCGGAACCACCAGTTATGCCTATTATTTTAACTCCGTGCAAACTAAACTCCTAATAATAAGTAGGCTCCCTTTTAACCCCGGGGAGCTTTATTGATATCAACAGGTTTACCATCTTTGTATACAAAAAAGAAGGCCTTTGCGTTCCTTTCTATAGAATTAACTCCCATCAATCCAAGAGCTGTCCCTGGATAGACATGATCACCTACTTTTACCAAAGTTTCTTCATTGCCTCCATAGGCGAATATATGATTATCAGGAGATTCTACCATTATCAAGCGACCATACCCTCTATAAGGAGCAACCCAAACAACTTTACCTGTAGAAACTGATACTATCTCATCACCTTTTTTCCCAAGAATCTCTTCACCCTTAAGTTTCCCAATCATGGAAACTCTTTCTCCGGAATGAGGCCAGAAAAATTCTGTATTTTGCTTATCAGAATCAGTATCAGATATGGCATCTGGTTCAGTCTTTTCTGTAATCAAAGACTTTCCCACTGGTAAAAGTAATATTTCGCCAGGTTTTAAAATATGATTTTTATCAATTCCATTTATTTTACAAAGTTCATTAAAACCTATTCCTGCATTTCTTGATATTCCATAAAGCGTATCACCCTTAACTACAGAATAAGAGGAGGGTATGCGTATTTCCTGTCCAATTTTCAGACTATTAGCATTGTCTATACTATTATAACCCAACAACAAACTAAGAGAAATATTATATTCTCTTGATATTTTATAAAGGGTATCACCTCGCTGAATCTTTACAACGGTCTCACGGCCAAAAAGTATTGAGGTTAACCCTATTAAAAGTATTATAATAATTTTTCTTTTTATTTCCATAATATTGCCTTTATAATCGGGTGGTGAGTCTATAAACTAAATAGACTAATTTCATGAGAAACAATAATATACAGATCCCTGCCAATATACAATTCCTATAGAACTGATAATTCAGTCATATTTTATCATAAGGCCTTGTCATACAACATCTTTGACAGTTTTTTTGATGGCTTTTTGATTCAGTCTTCAATTGACACTTCCATATTCAAATGGTATGTTTTCACACAGAATTAAACTGAAATTATAAGGGAACATCATGCTGATAAAAGACAAAAATAAGCAAAAAAAAGAT
Source organism: Spirochaetia bacterium (assembly GCA_029932585.1). Taxonomy (GTDB): domain Bacteria; phylum Spirochaetota; class Spirochaetia; order B11-G9; family B11-G9; genus JAJRQE01. The sequence goes on from JAOZPU010000006.1 coordinate 12,884, forward strand.
AAAAATATACATCTGAAAGAACTTAACTCTGTAGATCGAAAAAAAAGAATGCACCCTTTTCTATGGGTCTTTAGTATTACTATTCTTGTTATTATTGTTGTAAGTTTTATAGGAGCTCCGTTGATACGTGGTCTTGGAGGATCAAGTAATGAATTGATTTTTGGTAAATATGGGAATACAGAAATAACTTATGCTTATGGTACTTATTTTTCCAGACAACTGGATATAATGCAAAATCAATATAAGTCAACAGGTTCAGATAACTATGAGTATGAAACGTATCAAATTTGGAAAGGGGCTTTTGACAGAACGGTATTTCACACTGCTATTCTTCACGATGCAAAAATAAGTGGTTTGAATATATCAGACAGGAGAATTGATAAAGCTTTAACCCAGTATGGACCATATATGGACAACGGAAAATTTAGTGCCGCTCTTTATAATGCAACATCAAATGCAGATAAATATGCTAATAGAACAATTTATGATGAGGAACTTATACAGCAGCAATATCTTCAGGATATAGGCGATCGACTTATACCAGATGCTGAATTAAAGTTTATTAAAGACATGGCAGCAACAGAGCGTAATTTCCGTTACATAGCATTTCCTATTACCGAATATCCAATGAATGAAGTTATCACTTATGGAAAAGCCAATAAATCGCTATTTAGAAAAATAGATTTAAGTAGAATATCGTTAAAAGATAATGAGAAAGAAGCTACTGCAATATTAAATCAAATAATTGAAAATCCTGCAATTTTTGAAGAACTGGCACAAAACTACTCTACCGATTTTTATGCAGACAAAGGTGGGGATATGGGTCAGGTTAGTTATTATTCTCTGAGCAGCGATATATCAGATTCAGAAGATATTGATGCTGTTTTTTCCCTCGATAAAGGTAATATCAGCAAACTTATAAAAACACCTTATGGTTATAGTATCTATAGATCAAACAGTAGCAGTCAAAACTCTGATATGACCAATAAAACAGAACAGGGCATTGTTCTGGATTATATGCTTATAAATGAAAAAGGTATGATAGAAGATTACTTTATTGCACTTGCTGAAGTATTTAGAACTGCAGCAAAGGAAAACGGATTTGCTGAAGCAACTGCAAGTATGAATATGAACTTCTACCTTACAGATTTTTTCCCCATTAACTATGGAAACAGTTATTTTTTAAAACAAGTGAAAACAGTTGATGAAAGCAAATACTTTGATACAGTGGCTACAGACGAAAGGTTTTTAACATCACTATTTTCTATTAATGGCAATGAATTAACTAAACCTGCAATAGTTGGAAATGCAATTCTGGTTGCACAGATGATAAGTGAAAAAAAGAATACTCAGGAAGATCTGGCATATCTTGATTCATTTTATCCATACCTTCTAAAGCAAATTCAACAGATTGAACTTAGTTCAACTTTTACCAAATCTGATCTTTTTGTAAATAATTTCATAAGTGTTTTTAGTACTAAAATACTAAAGAACTAATTTTAAAAATGAAAGATTCTGACCCTCTACTAACTGATACTGGTAGAGGGTTTTCTATTTTATATAAGGGCAGACATCTTTACAGTAATACAGATCCAAAAAAAAATGCAGTAATAAAGGCTGAACGAGCTATATTACAGGGAGATACTCTATATTTTCTTAGTTCCCCTTTACTTTTCTATGGTATAAAAGAGCTTATTTCTAAATTACCACCAAGTTCACATATAATATGTTTTGAACTATCAGAATCATTGCATTCACTCTCAAAAAAATACTTTCAAGATCTCACATTTAACTCACAACTGATCAGCTTCATTGATAGTACAGATCCTGCATCTATATTTAATAAAATTAATGATCTAGGTATCTGGAATTTTCGTAGAGTGAAAGCTTTGAATATAACTGGTGGATACTCACTTCATTCTTTAGAATATAAAAGTATTTTAATGTCCCTTGATAATAGAATCCAGGAATATTGGAAAAATAGAATTACTCTAATACACATGGGCCCCTTGTGGATAAAAAATATATTTATTAATTTATCAAAAAAAAATTATAGTTCTAAATTTTCTCAGTTTCCGGAAATAGAATGCCCTATTCTTGTAACAGGCGCAGGAGAATCACTTGAAAACTCGATAGAATTTATAAAAAAACAAAGACATTTCTTTAAAATTTTAGCAGTAGATACCTCTATTTCAGTTCTTCTTGAAAATGGAATAGAACCTGATTATGTTATAGCCGTAGACGCCCAAATATATAATTTTTTTGATTTTTTAAAAGTTAAAAATAAAAAAATCCCCCTTTTTTTTGATATTACAGGATACCCTGGTATTCCTAATATTATGAATGGAAATATTTATCCATTTATTTCAGATTTTACAGATACAAAACTATTCGAGAGATTGGAATCTTACAAACTCCTACCAACTATATTGCCTGCATTGGGTTCAGTAGGAGTAAGTGCTGTTCACCTTGCACTAAAATTAACAGGAGGAAATGTTTATTATACGGGTCTTGATTTTTCTTATAAAATTGGCAAATCCCATGCAAATGGCTCACCCAGGAATCTTTCAGAACTGACAATTTCCAATCGCTTAAACCCAATGGAGCAGCCTGATATATATTATGCACGACCATTGATTTATAACAAAGACAAAACAGGATTAAATTGTATTTCAGATCTTGTTCTTAACTCATATGCAGAACTTATGAATACAAGCTTTCAAAAAAATGAAAGACTGGTTGATATAGGAATATCCGGATTAAATAGTGGCGGTCAATTAATAAATACAAAGGATATTTCTTTTGTAAATAAATGCAATAAGGGAAAAAATATAGAGAATACTATAGATACTAATCATAAAACAAATTTTTTTAAATTTTGTAATAATGAAATAACACTCCTAAACAAGCTGTATGACACTATTTTTTCATATTTAAGTGGAGATTCAACGAAATCTGACCTTGTCATAAAACTTCTTAAAGAAACAGATTACATCTATATACATTTTCCAGACAAATCACCTGAACCAACTCTTGATTCAGGATTTCTTAAACGTATACTTATTTCATGCGGATACTATATAAATATTCTAAAAAAACACACTTAATCACTCTTTAAAATTGACAGAAAAGCAGACTGGGGAACCTCTACATTTCCAACCATTTTCATCCTTTTCTTACCAGCTTTCTGCTTTTCAAGGAGTTTTCTTTTTCGTGATATATCTCCTCCATAACATTTTGCTGTAACATCTTTTCTCAATGCTGAAATAGTTTCTCTGGAAATAATGGTACTTCCTATTGAACCCTGAATAGGTATTTTAAACTGCTGTTTTGGTATTTCCTCTCTTAACTTTTTACAGGCATTTCTAGCTCGGTCTACAGCAGAACCTCTAAAAACAAGTTGCGAGAGAGCATCAACAATTTGACTATTCACAAGAATATCAAGACGTACCAGATCTGTTTGCTTAAACCCCTGCAGTTCATAATCAAATGAGGCATATCCCCTGCTGATTGATTTTAATTTATCGTAGAAATCAAATAATACTTCTGCCAGGGGCATTTCATAAATAAGTTCAACTCTTTTTTCATCAAGATATTCCATATGTTGCTGAACTCCCCTTTTCTGAAGGCAAAGATTAATTATATTGCCAACAAATTCTGCAGGAGTAATGAGTGAAGCCCTAATATAAGGCTCTTCTACAAAATCAATTTTCATAGGATCAGGATATTCAAGTGGATTATCTATTTTTAACTCTTCACCGTTGTTCAAAGTAATATTATAACGAACTGAAGGAGAAGTAAAAATAATAGAAAGATTAAATTCCCTTTCCAATCTTTCCTGTACAACTTCAAGATGTAAAAGACCAAGAAAACCACAACGGAAACCAAAACCAAGGGCAACTGAAGAATCTTTCTCATAGACCAAAGAAGCATCATTCAATTTAAGTTTTTCTATCCCTGAAAGGAGTTCTGAATAGTCATCTGCATCTATAGGATAAATAGAGGAAAATACTACAGGTTTTACATCTTTAAAACCTGTAAGAGCAGTGTCACATGGGTTATTATCCTGAGTTACAGTATCGCCAACACGAATATCTGAAATTGTCTTAATTCCGGCGATAATGTAACCCACTTCGCCAGCTGATAACCCATTATTCTTATTTAAATTAATTTCGAAAATACCAGTTTCTTCTACTTTATATGCTGAATTATTAGAAAAAAACCTAATTGTATCACCTGCTTTAACGCTGCCGTCAAAGACCCTAATATGGATAATAACGCCCCTGTATGGATCGTAGTGAGAGTCAAATATTAAAGCTTTAAGAGATTTAGATCGATCCCCTTTAGGAGGTGGTATGTACTCTACAAGAGTTTCAAGAAGATTTTCCACCCCGAGGCCCGTCTTTGCAGAAACGGGAACAGCAATATCAATATCAAGTCCCAGTTCATGATCAATCTGATGTTTTACAAAATCAATATCTGCACTTGGCAGGTCTATTTTATTTATAACCGGAATTATCTCAAGATCATGTTCAATAGCCATATACATGTTGGCAAGAGTTTGAGCTTCTACCCCCTGACTTGCATCAATAAGCAGCAATGCACCCTCACAGGAAGAAATAGCCCTGGAAACTTCATATGAAAAATCAACATGTCCAGGTGTATCAACAAGATTTAATATAAATTCTTCACCTGCTCTATTTTTATATGGTATGGTAACAGCCTGGGATTTAATGGTAATACCCCTCTCCTGTTCAATATCCATACTATCAAGAAGTTGATTCTTAAAATTTCTATTATCAATAATCCCAGCCAACTCAATGAATCTATCTGCAAGAGTTGACTTCCCATGATCGATATGTGCAATTATACAGAAATTTCTTATTCTGCTCTTATCTATTATCATTATTCATTCCTGCTCTTATTATAAAAGTTGAAGATATTACTAATCTATCTTACCGTCAAGGGTTAGCCTTACAATTGACAAAAGTTCCATCCATTGAAAAGGTTTGGATAAATATTTTTTACTATTTGTATTAATACCTAATTTTATTACTTTTTTATCCTCATATCCAGAAATAAAAACTGTTAAAAAATGCTTTCCCATTTCTTTAAGACGATCAGAAAGTCTTTTACCATTCATTAAAGGCATAAAAACATCAGTAATAAGTAGATCAAAGCTTATTTCCTTATTTTCAGAAAGTAGTATTGCTTCTCCGGGATTAGAAGATTCGATAACTTCATAACCATTTACATTAAGCAATTTTACAATCAGCTTTCTTATTTCTTCATCATCTTCTACAACTAAAACAGTTTCAGTTCCTCTCAAACCTGCTTTTTCCTCTTTAGTTATAATATCTGATATTGGAGCTGATTTGTTACTTATTTCTAAATATACAATAAATTCTGAACCTTTACCTGACTCTGAAATAACATCTATATATCCACCACTTTGTTTAATTATACCATAAACAGAGGCAAGCCCTAAACCAGTTCCTTTATGAAGAGATTTTGTGGTGAAAAATGGATCAAAAATATGATTATAATCTTCTGCAGATATTCCTGTACCATTATCTTTTACAGAAATACAAATATAACTTCCCGCAGGAACTGTACCTGTTGTTACCAGTAATTTTTCAGTAAGATGACAAATTTCGGACTTAAGAACAAGGGAACCTCCATTAGGCATTGCATCTTTTGCATTAATTACCAAATTCAGCAAAACCTGTTCAATCTGAGACTGATCAATGAAAACACCCTGAGACTCAGAATTATTTATTACAGTTAAAATTATATTCTCAGGAATAAGACGTGCAACCATTTTGGAGATATTTTCCACAATAAAATTACTTGTTACAAAATCAGGGTTTAATACTTGCTTCCTACTAAAAGCAAGTAGATGCTTAGTCAAAGAATTGGCTCTTAAAGCAGCTGTTCTTATACCTTCTATATCAGAATTAATATTTTCATTGAGTAATAATTTTTCATTAATTAAAGTAGTATATCCAAGAATTACAGTAAGAATATTATTAAAATCATGAGCTATCCCACCAGCTAAAGTTCCAACAGCCTTCATTTTTTCTGATTGTCTTAACTGTAATTCAAGTTTATTTACTTCTATCTTCATCTTAGCTCTATACATAGCCATCTCAATAGAAGCACGAAGATTATTGGGTCCGAAAGGTTTTATTATATAACCATAAGGCTCTACATGTTTTGCACGTTCAATTATTCCTTCATCAGAGTATGCTGAAAGAATAATAAACGGTATGCCATATTTTTTATTGAGTATTTCAGCAACATCAATTCCATCCAGATCACCCTGCAGTTTTATATCCGTAATAATAAGATCAGGCTTTAGTTTATCCAATAAATTAAGAGCCTCTTCTCCGGAAGGAACACTTCCAATAACAGAATACCCAATCCTCTCAAGATTAGTCTTCAAATCAAGGGCTACAATGGCTTCATCCTCTATTAGGAATATATTTATCATAAATGCTCCTTAACTGATCTATAGTTCACGGATACTCCATTCTATGGCAAATTGAATGAGTTCTGTAGAATCTTTAATATTTAATTTTGTTTTAATATGTGATTTATATGTATCAATTGTTTTTATACTTAAATTGAGTTCACTGGCAATTTTTCTTGTACTTAACCCTTTTCCAATAAACTCAAAAACTTCAAATTCTCTATCACTCAAAATATCAATTGCCGGAACAAGAGAATCAACCCCACTAATCATTTTATTCAATATTTTAGTATGCATATTGGAACTTAAATAGACACCACCATCTAACACCTGCCTGATAGCAGTCAGAATAGATTCGGTTGCTTCACTCTTCATAATATAGCCCTTGGCTCCTGCGCGCATTACTCTTTCAGCGTAAACATTCTCATCATGCAGTGAAATTACAATTATTAATATTTCAGGATAAATATTTATTAAATCTTTAATAAGTTCCAGTCCGCTTCCGCCTTTTAGAGTTAAATCGATTAGAACAAGATCCGGGTTTCCTTTTTTAATAACTTCTAATGCTTCACCGGGAGTTTCTGCTTCACCGATACTGCAAATATCCTCTTCATAATTAATAAGCTGAACCATTCCTTTTCTTACTATAGGATGATCTTCAACTACAACTATTCTTTTCTTCATTAAAACCCCGTCATTGAATAATGGGAACCCGGCATATAACTGCCGTACCTTTATTATTATTACTTATGATAGAAATATTTCCATTTATTACATTAGTTCTATATTTTAGTATATCAAGACCTAAACCTTTGTTAGAAGCTTCTTTTTTACTACAAACACCACTTCCATTATCAGAAATTTTCAAATATATTTCTAAATCATCTGCATTTAAATCAACCTCTATTATTGTTGCATTGGAATGTTTTATCGCATTAGTTAAAGCTTCCTGGGTAATATGATAAAGCTGATTTATAATAATAGCATCTTTAATTGCCGTATCTAATTCTTCATTTACTTCATAGTCAAATTTCACATTGTATATCTCAGAATAAAAAGAGATCAATTCAGCAATAGCTGTAGAAAGACCTTGACCACTAATATTTACTTTTATAAGATTCTTAGCTAAGTTTCTTGTTAAATTTACTGCATTTTTGGTTTCCATAGCAATATCATGGGCTGTTTGTGCCTCTGATATCAGATTTTTTTTACGTAGACTATTTTCCAGAACTTTTAATTGAAACATTAAACCAGTTAAATGCTGACCTAGATTGTCGTGGAGGTCCTGGCCAATTCTACGACTCTCTTTTTCTGAAATCTCAAGAATTTCTTTTTCCAGTTTTTTCTTTTCGCTAATATCATTTGCAATAATAGAAACACCTTTAATTTTACCTGCAATATTTTTTATAGGCGATATTTTGATAGAAATATTAAGCAATTCACCACTTTTATTTATACGTACTGTATCATAATGATCAAGAACCATCCCTTGTACAATTTTGTCCAGATTTTCAGGCATTTCATAAGGAAAAGAAGAAGGTGTTAATATTGATAAATTTTTTCCAATAACCTCGTAAAGTTCATACCCAAAAATATCAGAAGCTCCTCTATTCCAGCTTATTATAGTACCATCAAGTTCTGCACCTATTACAGCATCACAAATACTTTTTAATGTAACAGAAAGTAATTCTTCTTTCTCTTTTACCTCAATTTCCATCCGGTTTCGATGTATTGCCATTTCAATAGTTGTATATAGATTATTCAAATTGGTTGTTTTTGATATAAATCCATAAGCTCCTGTTTTTTTTGCTCTGGATATTGTTAATTCATCAGAAAGAGAGGTTAAGTAAACAACAGGAATTGAATAGTTGCCGGTTATTTCTTTTGTTAATTCAATTCCATCTATATCCCCTTTTATATTAATATCCATTAATATTAAATCAGGAGTGGTATTTTTAAGAAGTTCTAAAGTTTTTGCACCAGTACCAACATAAGGAAGAGTTTCATAACCAAGGCTATTTAATCTCAAAACAAGATTTTCAGCAATAATTACTTCATCTTCAACAATTAAAATAGATTTTTCTTTGAAATCATCTTCCAAATTGTTACCACCTGTAAATATTTAATGATTTTAAATAAAATTTGGGATCCCCATATATGCACCTAACTGGACACCACTCTCAAGAAAACCAGCTTTTCTCTTCTTAATTTTTATTTGCATTAATATTAATTTCTGATCATCTATAATTTCCAGTTTTTTAATAGTAAAAGGATCATTTACTGAAAGACCTGTTGTGTCAGCAATAGAACCAGGAAAAACTTCTGTTATCATATATTCTGATCCAAAAATTGTTTCCGAAATACTATTAATGTTCATTCCAAATACTGGTGGAATTAAATTATTTTTGTAGTCAATTTGAGAGGCTTCAATAAGAGGGAAATCAGGTCTACTTTCAAGAGCAATAAAACCATCCATTTCAATACCCTCACGGAGCCAGGAAATTTTTACACCCATTCCCGGTTCCAGTTTTAGAAACAACTTATTAACATCATCAATACTCTTAATTTCAATATCATGTACTCTTGTAATAACATCTCCATTTTCAAGACCTGCTCTGGAACCACCTCCTCCGGGAGTTGTATATATTATTCGAAGACCAGCTGGATCTTCAAAAACAGCTAAACCTAAATAAGGGTGATCCATTCGTCCCCCCTTATATAATGAAGGAATAAGTTTTGCCAGATATTCACCCGGAATTGCAAAATTTATACCTTCAAACTGTTCTATACCTGCAAAAACTACTCCGACTAACTCTCCATCACTGTCTATTAAAGGTCCACCACTATTACCATGATTAATTGGGACATCTACCTGTATAACACTACCCATTTGAAGGAACTTTCTTCCATTAGCACTGATAATTCCTGAAGTTATTGTATTTTCAAGTCCTCCAGGTGATCCTATAGCAATAATAGAGGTTCCTGGTGAATATTCCTTACCTTGAGAAAATGAAAAAATAATTTCTGGTTCAATTTCTACTTTCAATAATGCGATATCATATGCCTGATCCCAACCAATAACCTTTGCCGGAATTTTTGTATTTTGATTATCCCATAATCGTACATACAATCTGGAAAACCCCTCAAATTCAGGATCAACTTCACTTTCAATAACATGATAATTAGTTAAGAGATAACCTGATTTATCAATAAAAAACCCGCTACCAATAACACCATCAGGAACACCAATTCCACCTTCAATTTTCATACCTTTGTTAACCCAAATTGTAACAGTACCTTTTAATAAATCAGTTTTTTTAATTTTTTCAGTATTACGCATACCTTTAGTTTCTAAATTTAAAGAACGTGAATCCACTTCCAATAGAATTTTACTTATTAAACTTCGATCGCCACCATCAGTAATAATTTCCAGCAAATCAGAAATATTAGAATCTTCAACCAAAGTAAGATCAAGATAATTCCTGATAATATATGATTTTCTGGTGGAACTTATGGTACTGTCCTTTTTAAATACTGAAGATAATATAAGTTTGTTATAAGTCCAGTCTCCGGCTAATTTCAAACCAGAATCTTCAGCTGTAACAAAAAGACTGGAAGCCTTTAAAAATTGCTTATTCCTCAGAGCTCTTTCAAACAACTTATTCAGCAGTAAAGATGCATTATCTGTTAATTTATTAAGTTGTTCTTTTTCTTTATCGCTGCCAATTCGTTTTAAAGTTGAAATATATTCAAGACTTAAAGCAATCTTTTCATCAATCAAAAGAGTCCCAATTTGAGCAATTGTCAGAGCCTCATGAGTTTGGATATGAATCTTTGGAGGCGTACTGGTACAACTCAACAATAAAATAAAAATTAAAAAATAAATTAAATTTTTATTGATCATTGATCATCACTTAATACTTCAACAGAAGAATCAAAAACACCATCCATTCCTGAAGACATTTCATGATATATAATACCATTTCTAATTATTTCTCTGGAATCTATCAGACCATCTTCATTAAAATCCCAACTGCTCAATATACCATTTTCATAATTTTCTAAATATTCAAATACTCCATTATTGTTTTCATCAAATGAAACAGTTTTGAGTATACCATTGATATACTCATATACTGTATCAAAAACACCATCATTGTCAAAATCTTTAAATACAGTAATTAATACAGAATTCTCATAATGTCGTTCTAATATTTTCACACCATTTGTATTAAAAATTTTCTCGATACTCTCATCAGAAGCTGATTTAAAATAATTTGTAATTAAATTATTTTCATTATTAGTACTTACTTTAAGTGAAGAAAAAGCGGTGAGGGTATCATTATCAGGTATGTCATAATTAGTACTAATTTTTGGTATTCCTAAAAACACATCTTTAGGAATATTGATACAATCTAAAGAAAGTTTATAGGGTATAAGTTGATATTCAATATTTCTTTCGTTGTTAGATACACTTACTTTACTAAGATTTGGATAATTTTTGTAATAAAACAAGGAAATCTCATCCGGATGAACAATCTTCAAACTGACAGGAATTCCAGATAGCTTAACTAAATAATTATATTGTCCATCATTATTGCTATCGTAATCAAAAGATAATAATTTACCTTGTGAAAAAACTGCACTGGTATCATTATATCCATCGTTATCACTATCATATACAATTGTAAAATTAAGGGAATTTAGTTTAACGGATAAGGCCTGAATACTTTCAGCATCATTTTCTATTATTTTATATATCCATAATAATTCTTTATAATCCAAAATAATGTCATCAACGTATAACTCTTTCAAAAACCCAGAGGCTTTATCAATACTATCACAAATAGAACTAATTTTATAAAAACGATCACTACCCCATCGTTTAAGATAAAACTCCCTTAATAAGATACAATTGTCACCTCCAATCCTAATAAGGGTCTGAACGACATTTTTAGAAAAATAGTTTAAAGGATCACCATCCTGTAATATAGCATTGGCTTTTTCAACCCATTCCTTTTCATATAAAACTAAAATTTGTTGTGAATAGTTATCATATGGATCGACAACAATGCGATTAGCTGCACTTAATTTAGCCTGTTCAACCTTACCCAAACTTAATGCTATTCGAATAAATAATTCTGTGAAATAAGAATTGTCGGATAATTCTTTTACAAAAGGTATTAAATTCAAATATGCTTCTTCTGTGTTACCATTAAAAAACAAAAATTTAGATAAATAGACTCTTGCTGTTAATTCATTAAAGTAATGCCAATTATCAATAATTATTGCATCTTGCAGGCCTGAAATAGAGATATTAGATATTTCCAACATTCGCTCTGCAACAGTTCTAATAAATATTGCATCTGAACTTTCATTTGAAAAACTAAGAGCAATATTTATGAGAGACAAAGCCTCTTTATAATTATCAGCTTTATATTGCTCATAGCTATTCTTCAGATATATTTCAGAAATGGGTACATCCGGAGAGTTCAGTTTATTAACTGAATAAACTGAATTACCAAGTAAACAGATAATAATCGCAATGAAAAAAAATCTTTTATTCATACTATTACTCTATCACAATTACTAAACAAAATAAAACAGGAATTTTATTCTGTCTTATCACCTACAGAAGGCTCATGCTCCATCCCAATAAGAATCTTAATATCATGATCATCCAGAGTTTCTTTATCAACCAGTTCCAGAGCGATCAACTTAAGTTGATCCAAATTCGTAGTTAATATTTTACGGGTCTCTTCTAAAGAACTGTCCAGTATTTTTGATATTTCTTCATCAATTCTCATTGCAGTTTCTTCAGAATAATCTTTGTGACGTGCAATCTCTTTACCTATAAAAATGGGTTCCTCTTCCTGCCCAAAGGATATAAAATTCAACGAATCAGACATACCCCATTCAGTAACCATACGTCTGGCTATATTGGTTGCCTGCTGGATATCATTTTGAGTCCCGGTAGTTGTCTCTCCATAAATAATCTCTTCAGCAACATATCCACCCATGGTTATTTTTATTCGATCTAAAAGCCAACTTTTATTTTTCGAATATGATTCCTTGTCCGGTAAAGATATAGCCATGCCAAGAGCTCTTCCTCTTGGTATAATTGTTACTTTGTGTAGGGGATCAGTATTTTTAACATGATAATGAAGTAAAGCGTGCCCTGCCTCATGATATGCTGTTGCAGTCTTATCTTCCAAAGAGATAATTTTAGACTTACGGGCTATACCCATAAGTAATTTATCTCTGGCTTCCTCAAGATGTTCAATACCTACTGTTTTTGAATCTGCCCTGGCTGCAAATAGTGCAGCCTCATTTATTAAATTTGCAAGATCAGCACCGGACATCCCTGGAGTAGCTTTTGCAATTCTATTTATATTAGTATTTTTATCAAGGGGTATTTTTTTAGCATGTATATTTAATATGGCCTCACGTTCCCTAACATCCGGTAAATCAACAACAACCTGCCTGTCAAATCTACCAGGTCTTAGTAAAGCGGGATCAAGAACATCCGGCCTGTTTGTAGCGGCTATAATAATTACGCCAGTTTTAGTATCAAAACCATCCATTTCTACAAGCATCTGGTTTAAAGTCTGCTCCCTTTCATCATTACCACCACCATAACCAGCACCTCGGGTTCTCCCTACAGCATCAAGTTCATCAATAAAAAGAATACAAGGAGCATTTTTACGCCCCTGATCAAAAAGATCACGTACTCTGCTGGCACCAACACCCACAAACATCTCAACAAAATCTGAACCCGACATATGGAAAAAAGGAACACCGGCTTCACCGGCTACAGCTTTTGCCATTAATGTTTTACCTGTACCGGGCATACCCACCAAAAGAACCCCTTTGGGAATTTTAGCACCAATATTTGTAAATTTAGTAGGTGTTTTAAGGAATTCAACAACTTCCGTTAATTCATATTTTGCTTCATCCTGCCCTGCAACATCAGCAAATGTAATACTTTCCTGCTCCGGGTGATACTTTTTAGCCCGACTTTTTCCAAATGAAAAAGCTTTATTACCACCACCCTGAAACTGTCTTAGCATAAACCAGAAAAATCCAACAAACAGAAGCCATGGTAAAAGCTCCAGGACTATCTGTCCAACAGACAGAGCCTTTGCCCCCCCTGTAATTTTTACACCCTTCTCTCTAAGCTGAATCATTAAGTTGTCATCATAATAGGGTATAATTGTTTTAAAGACTGTGTACTCGCTACTGGTAGAACCTGATAAGGTCCCCCTTATCTCATTGTTATCAAGAATTTTTACTGCATCTATCTCACCCTGCTCAAGATAAGATAAAAAAACTGAATATGGAATTTCAACTTCCGATCCATTTTCACTTACCATAAAAAGAAGTACAAACATTACAATTAGAGATAATAAAAAGAAAAGAGCAAATTTATTCTTATTAAAATCAAACTTCATATTATCAGGATCTTTATTTTCAGGCGGTTTATTCTGATTACTCACTTATGTTCTCCATATAATTAGCACTTATTACAAGATTTACTGTATTTTCCCTGCAATTTTTATAATTAAAAGCTATCCTGTTACTATAACCAAAGGGCTTGCCAATTACAGCTAAGATTCCCTTTCTATCCTCAATAACAGGTATTTTCCATCTTTCATCAGGCATTACACCCCAGTCATTAAATAATTTCTTAATGGGTTTAATTCCTTCAGCAAGATTAATACGATCACCGGATATTCTTGATCGCACAAGTAACGGAGAAGATAGCTTTTCTCTATTGAACCAGATAACATCTTTTTCAAATTCAGATTTTTCTTCTATTTTAAGATAGAACCCGGGAAAGAGCTCATATTCTCCAACAGTTATCACCCTAAGATAACTTTTTTTATCAGAAACGACAACAACTCTTTTCCAAATTAACCGTTCTTTATCTCTTATTAATCTACAGTTATACCCATCCAGAATAATATTTGATGCTTTTCCAGAGGTATATCCAATAGCATTACTTAAAAATTTATATGGAAGGCGATTAAATGGTTTATTTTCCCATATATCCCAGCTTTTGTATATTATTTCAACCTGCAAATATTCAGGTAAATTAATATAATCTGACTTAAAAAACCAGGAATCGCCATTCTCTGTTACATAAATATCTGGAATTTTATCATTCTCACTTAAAGCAGACCTTATCATATCCATTTTTTCAGAAAATATACCAATAGATTTTTTATATCCAGGGAAAATATCTTCTATTACAGGAATCAACTTTAATCGTATTTTATTTCTTAAATAGACTGTATCTAAATTTGTTTTATCAATTACGTATGGGATACTATTCAATTTCAAATAATCTTTAAGTTCGTTTTTATCTACTTTTAATAATGGACGGATAATAATATCCCGCTTTTCAGGAATGCCTGCTAAACCATAAATGCCTGATCCCTGAAAAAAACGCATAATAAGGGTTTCTCTCTGATCATCAAGAGTATGCCCCATGGCAATATGAGTGGCATTACTATTTTTTTTAAATTTATCAAGAAAAGAGTATCTATATTTTCTTGCAAGATCTTCTATACTTCTCCCAGTTCGAATAGATTCAGATTTAATAAATCCATGCTCAATATTTTCAAATTCAATTTTTATGTTAAGTGAATTGGTTATACTTTTAACTTGTTGAATCTCATTTGACATCTCTAATTCAGATCTAATACCATGATTAACATACAATGCACTAATAGCAAAGCCTATATCATCTTTTATATCATTAAGAAGCCATAGTAGAGCACTTGAATCCGGACCACCGGAATAAGCAACAAGAATTTTACTTTTATTAGAAATATTATTTTTATTTAAGAAAATAATTACTTTTGATTTAAGCGTTTCTACGGTTATACTCATTCATAACTCTCGCAACATTGATAGTAAGTAAGGAAACAGCAGCATTGGAAGCTCTTTCTATACCTTTTTTAAAATTAGCTAACTCAAAATCTTCAGGCTTTCCCAGAACATGGGATATTACTGCTTCTCCGGAAAGAGGCCTTGCTATACCAACATATACCCGTACAAACTCTTTGGAACCAAAACCTTCAATTATTGATTTAATACCATTATGACCAGAATTTGAACCTTTGTTTTTAATTCTGCATTCACCAGCAGCTAAATCCATATTATCACAAATAACCACTAAGGAATTATCCAAACTAAAATATTTATTTGGAATATGATTAAAAACAAAACCTGATCTGTTCATGAAAGTCATAGGTTTTATCAGAACAATCTCTTTATCCTGATAGTATCCCCTGGCAATTAGGTAATTTTTAAAAAAAGGTTTCTTAAATTTCAATGACAGTTTATTGGCCATTGTATCAATAACCATGAAACCAGCATTATGTCTGGTTTCATGATATTCTGCTCCTGGATTGCCTAAACCAATAAATAACAATTATTTGCTATTCTTCAGTCTCTTCATCAGTTTCAGCTTCTGCTTCTTCACCTTCTTCTAACTCTTCGTCAACCTCAGGTTCTTCTTCAGCCTTAACAGTAGTAACACTAACAACAGATTGTTCCATAAAATTAAGTATTTTCACAGCATCAGAAACTTCCAAATCACTTACATGTATAGATGCCCCAAGCTGCAGCTCAGTAATATCTATAGTAATATTTAACGGAATATCTTTTGGAAAACATTCAATATCAATTTCATGTAAACGCTGTTCCAGAAGTCCACCTTCCTTAACACCCACAGAAGTACCGGTTAAAATGACAGGTATTCTGGTTTTAAGAACTTTACCACGTTCAACTTCAAAAAAATCAAGATGTGTTATCTGACCCTTCATCATATTTTCCTGTGAGTCTTTTACAAGAACCTCATATTCCTTACTATCAACATTAATAGTAATTAGAGTATTTTCAGAAACAACATGAAATTTCGAATCAAATTCAGTTGCGCTAACTGATATATGAACAGGCTTATTATGCCCATAAATTACAGCTGGTATTTTACCTTCTTTTCTTAAACGACCCGTAGGACCTTTTTTAAACGAATTACGTTCATACCCTACAAGAGTATTCTGCTCCATAGAAATGCTCCTTAAATTAACAAAAATCAAATACTGGGGCGGTAGGATTCGAACCTACGATACCGGCACCAAAAACCGGTGGCTTAACCACTTGCCGACGCCCCAAAGCATACAAATTTATAACTCCCCTCTGTAAAGGGATGCTAGTCTGAGTATTATACTTTTTTTTAAATTAAAGTCTATAGGTTAACAGTAAATCCCATACATGAAATTCTTATTCATTCCATATGAAAATTTGCTCAAACTAACAGCTATAATAAAAATATATTATATTGTTCAGCTTATATCTTTTTTATGCAGATTATCACTATCTACGGGTTCTTTTTCATATGCACTTAATATATCACTTTGAAGTTTGGATCTAAAGTCAGAATTAATGGGATGAGCAACATCTTTATATTCACCAGTTTTAGTTTTACGACTTGGCATTGCGATAAAAGCACCATTTTTCCCCTCGATTACCTTAATGTTATGGACAACAAAACAATCATCGAAGGTAACAGTCACATAAGCCTTCAGTTTTCCATCTGCCCCTACCTGCCTAATTCTAATGTCAGTAATCTTCATATTCCCTCCAGGATGTATTAGCTTTTAAGCTGTCGGGTAATTGTAAACCGGCTCTGGTCTGTTCGCAAGCATTTTTACTTTATGTGTTATTATATTACTATTTTTTAATACTTTTTGAGCTCCATCAGCCCTGGAGACATCCCTAAAAACTCCAAAAACTGAAGAACCTGTACCAGTAATGGATGAATAGACAGATCCATTTTTATTAAATAAATTTATAATTTCTTCATAGATTGGGTACTTCTTATATAAATAAGGCGTAAATGAATTAAAAAACGGCCATAATGAAGGATCTGATTTTAAATAACTATCTGTTATGTCTCCTAATGATAATGACTTATTATTGTTTTCTTCAATATTTAGCAAATTAAATATTTCTCTGGTACTACTATGAAAACCTGTATCACTTATAAGCAGATAAAGATCCTCCCGGGTTGGTAGGTTTGTTAATATTTCTCCTCGTCCTTCAGCAATAGAAGTTGGTCCTTCTAAAAAAAAAGGTATATCACTACCCAGTTCCAGGGCACCTACTTTTAAATCTTCTTTACTATTACCCAGGTTTAATAAAGAATTAACCCCTATAAGTGTGGCCGCAGCATTACTGGAGCCTCCTCCAAGACCTGCCCCCTGGGGTATATTCTTAATGCAATTTATTCTAAAACCACTTTTAATATTATGTCTTTTCCTTAACCAGACAATTGCTTTATATATTAAATTATCTTCCATTGGACAGTCAAAATTACCATTGAGTAAAATTTCATCATTTTTAATAATTTTTATACTTATTTCATCATATAACGAAACCATTTGGAATAGAGATATAAGATTGTGGTATCCATCTTTTCGTTTTGAAGTAATTTGTAAATGTAGATTAATTTTAGCCGGGGAAAGTATTTTAAGCTGTTCCATAAAAACCACTCCTTAGGATTCATTAGGATTTTTTTATTTTTTTGCTTGCTATCATTTGACAGCATGAAATTACTTTTCTATAATAATTCTTATGAACCTCAATAATCTAGATCTATTTATCAAAGCAGCCGAAGAAATTTTTATTGAAATTGGCTTTTCAAATCTTAAAATTGAAGATTGTACAGATAAAAATAAAAAATATGATATTATTGCAAATATTGGAATTACAGGGGAAATATCAGGTTTTCTCCTTATTCAATCTGACATTAATAGCAGCATGATGTTTATTAATAAAATGCTTTCAAACATGGGTATGGAAGCAGAAGAATCTGACTTTGGACAATTTCATAAAGAAGCTTTCGGAGAAATTCTGAATCAAATATCAGGTAGAGCTGTAATGCTGTTGGAAACACAAGGAATTAATAGTGATATCACTCCTCCTACCATTTTAAGAGGTTCCAATATATCTCTGGGAACTTATGATGCTGCACAAATACTTCACAAAACAATAAAAGGAAGTTTTGGGTACTTTAATCTTTTAGTAGGAGCAAAAGAATAATTCAAATTTGTTTGACAATTAAAATAAGTGTTAATATTATAGAATGAAATTGTATGGCGACTTTTGTAAGAGGTGTACAAAGAATGGATGAAGAAGATTTTTATGATGATAATTTTGATGACTATGAAAGTGAATTTGAGGATAAATACTCCGAAGTAGAAGATGACCTCCTTGATGATGAATATGATGATAGTAATGAAGATGATGATGATGATGATGACGACGACGATGACTATGACGAAAACTTTGATCCTGAAGAGGAAGATTTAATGGATGAGGATGATCTGGATTATGATGATGGCCTTGATTATGATGACTTTGACGATTGAAAAACTATATTACCAGAAAACCACAATTTTTCAAGATTATAAAAATCACGCATTTCTGAATTCATCAAATGAATAACATATGAACCACAATCAATAAGCTCCCAACCATCATCTGCTATTTGCTTATGACGCATTAAAATATCAATAGAGTTATCACTAAGCATCTCTTTTAATTGTTTTACAAGCCCTTTAAGATGCCCCATACTGCTTATTGTTGCAATTATCATATAATCAGTCCAGCTGCTCTGATCTTTTATGTCAATAACCAGAACATCGCCACCATTATGCTCATCTATAAAATTCCCAATCGAAACTGCAACATTATCACTACTCTTTACAATATCTACCATCAAAATCCTTCCCAAGTATAATTATTATCTCTGAATTGTTTGTATTTAAATTATTTTCAAAATATATGTCCGGTTCATACGAAATATCTTTACATAGAATTATATCAGATACCTTTTCGGCAATAGTACGATCACCATTCCAACTAATTACTACAGTAGTATCTCTTACCTCTTTCTCATAGTTGGCAACTCTTGCTACATCATAACCAAAACTTTTATAAACCTGTGCAGTACGACTGGCTAGTCCTGATTGATCTGTAGCATTAAGTATTTCAATAGTGACATTCAATTCGTCAGCACTAATTACTTCTGTATTAGCCAAAGAAGTAATTGTCTGCTGTACAGTTTCCCTAAGTAGTTTCCCTTCATAATGGGGAAACAACAGGTTTTTCTCTCCAACTAAACGAGTGTTTCCCAATACTCGTTGAAATACTAATCTCTCTATATCCAGATTGGTAAAAAGATTAAAAAATGAAATAAAAGCATCTTTTTTTAGGTTTGTATTTATATAGGAATTTAAATAAGTTAAAAATTCCTTTGATTTTAAAAATTCTATGTGAGCGCTAAACTGATGAAACAAAGATTGAAGAACTTTTTGTCTTCTACTTATATGCTCTATTACTGATAATGAATCATCCTGATATTGCAAATAAGAAACAGTCTTAGAACCATCTACAACAAGATTTCCTGATGGTAGTAGAACAAGATTATCTTTATCTAATAATTCAACTGGATTAGCAATAAAAAGATCAACTCCTTCATATAAATCAACAATTTTTGAAAAATTATCTAAATTTATTGATAGGTAATAAGGAATATCAGTATTTAAAATTTTTGAAACTTTTTCTGTATAAATGGTAGGATTTTCTTCTTCAAAAAGGACATCTATTCTATCCATTTTTTTTAGTTTATTTATAATTGAACCCATATTACCTGGGATATCAAACAGGGATCCCTTTCCTGTATTACTGTTATACATAAATAATTCTGAGAATATTAATTCACCTTTATTATGAACTAAAATAAGTGTATTAATGTCTTTCCCCACCTCAATATCACTTGTAATTCGATCTGTTTTTAATTTTGTATATAACAACCCTGTACTTGCAGAAATTATTATGACTATTAGCGAAATGATCAATATATCTACAGTTTTTTTTCTTCTCAAAATATATCCTTAAATATTTTTTATTCGACCAGAATTTACAAGCTTATCAAAAAGCTGCATAGAAAATTCAGCAACCCTATATCCATTATCCCGAAGATAAGCAGTTCTATCATTTAACACTTTTATTGTCATTTCATTCAAATCCATTTGCATAATTTCTGCTCTTAGAGTGTTTGTAATATGTTTTCTACCTGGCTCAATATAATCTGCAATATAAAGGATCTGTCCTAATTTACCCATGTCCGGGTGTCCTGTGGTATGCCACCGGATAGCTTGCAATATATCATTATCTTTAAGATTAAACTTTTCACCTAATAATGCAGCTCCAATCCTTCCATGAAGAAGCACAGGACTTAGTTTTTCTTCGGAACTAATTAGATAATTGTCATTGAGTAAATTAATCATTTTATCGTCTAATTTCGTTTCTCTGGAAATATCATGAGCTATCCCTGCTATCCTTCCTTTTTTTTCATCTACACCAAACCTACTACAAAGATCAACACAAATCAAAGCTGTTGATAAAGAATGTTCAAGTCTTGATCTACTTAGATTCGTCTCTATATATTTTCTAATTTCATGAAACATCTTATCTGTATAAATCCTTCTCTATTATATACGCATATACATTTTCTGGAACCAAATACCTAAATGCTTTACCTGTTTTTATTCTATTTCTAATATCTGTTGAAGAAATATTAATAGACTTATTATTTAAATAACTATGAACAATATTCGTAGTTAATTGGAACTTTGACTCTCTATGTGCAACAACTATATCAACTACTTCAAGAAGCTTGTCCACATTATGCCATTTGCTCAAACCCTCTATTAGATCATCTCCTATAAAAAGCCCTACCCTACCTGAAATACTATATTTCGCCTTTATAGAGTTTACAGTATCTATCATATAAGAAATACCACCACGCTCAATCTCACACAAATCTACTAATGAACTATTTTTTTCAAGTGACAGTTCAAGCATTTTAATTCTATCATTTACAGGTACTAATTCGGAATTAGGTTTATGTGCCTGAGAATTTGAAGGAATAAAAAGAATCCTCTTATAACCAAATTGGATCTTTAATTCTTCACTCATATAAAGATGTCCATTATGTATCGGATTAAATGTACCCCCGATAATAATTGTCTTCAATTTTAGTCTCCAATTATCCCGGCAAAGATATTCTCAAGCTCTTTTAAACCTTCTCTTGTATATACAGATATTCCAAGTACCTTTTCATGGGGCAATGATTTTTTAAGTTCAGTTAATTTAATATCTTCAAAATCAAGATCAGTTTTTGTTCCAAGAATTATACGTTTTCTTTTAATAAGATCCGGAGCATATGCTTCAAGTTCCCTGTAAAGAATCTTAAATACATCATTACTATCGGGAGAATCCAAATCTATAAGAAATATCAGAGCCTTGGTTCTCGAAATATGTTTTAAAAATTTAAATCCCATTCCAGCTCCGGAAGAAGCACCTTCTATAATACCAGGTATATCTGCAATTACAAAATCACCATTAGGAGTATTCAGAACACCCAAATTTGGTATTTTTGTTGTAAATGGATAGGAACCAATTTTAGGATTTGCATTTGTCAGTGCATTTAAAAGGGATGATTTTCCTGCATTAGGTAAACCGACAAGACCAATATCTGCGATTATAGCAAGTTCAATATGGAGTCGTTTTTCTTCCTTGCTTTTCCCTTTTTGTGCATATCTGGGGGTTTGTTTTTTAGCAGTTGAAAAATGATAATTTCCAAGGCCACCTTTTCCACCTTTAGCATAAACAAACCTTTCAAAACCTGTAAGATCCTTAATAATCTCACCTGTATCCGGGTCTTTTATAAGAGTACCAGGAGGCACAGGTATCTCTGCATCCTTTCCATCCTTTCCATGTCGACGGCGACCTTCACCCTGATGACCTTTTTCAGCTTTGTAAACTCTTTTTCTTTTAAGATGGGATAATGTTTTTAAATTATTTTTTACAACAAAGACAACACTGCCACCTGTTCCTCCATCACCCCCGTCAGGACCTCCGAAAGGAACATACTTTTCTCTACGAAAAGAAACAGCACCATTACCGCCGCTTCCGGCGGAAACATCGATAAAGGTTTCATCTGCAAAACCTATCATATTAAACTCTTAATATCTTAATCTAAGCGCCAGTAACAATATTTACGTACTTACGATTAGCTCTTTGCTTAAACTCAACAGCACCAGCTGCTTTTGCAAAAAGGGTAAAATCCTTGCCACAACCTACATTAATTCCAGGATGAAATTTTGTACCTTTTTGTCTTACAATAATTTCACCGGCTTTAACAACCTGGCCACCGGATCGCTTAACACCAAGACGTTTTGATTCAGAATCTCTTCCATTTTTGGTAGAACCACCACCTTTTTTATGTGCCATATCTTACTCCTTATTATCCATAATACCAGGATTCTTATTAACAAGTTGAATCCTGCAGAAAGAGGGATATTCAGCTTCTAAATCTTTAAGACCAAGTAAAGCAAAAGAACTAACGCCCCCAAGCCACTCTCGTTTAGATTCCTCTAAAAGTTTCAATCTTAAATGAAGCTCTCCCTGCTCCTCTGTACTGCCGACAAGCTCGACAGAAGGCTCAATTTCCAATATTCTGGAAACCGTTCTTAATAATACAGATGCTGCACTGCAGATAATATCTGCACCTCTAGCAGCAGAACCTGAATGACCAGAAGCATCTATCCCATAGAGACAGCCGCTATTATCCAGCCATAAAGTTACATTTATCAAGAAATAACTAAACTCCTGCTATTTCATTTACCTTAACATAGGTAAAATTCTGTCTGTGCCCTTGCTTTCTTCTATAACCTTTTCTTCTTTTGAACTTAATAATAGTTACTTTCTTATCTTTTTTATGGTCTTCAACAGTCGTAGTTATCTTAACACCCTTTACATAGGGAGTACCAACCTTAACCTTTCCATCATTATTAAGAAGAAGAACAGAATCAAATTCCAATACTGAACCTGTTTCAGCATCAACATTGTCAATTTTCAAGACAGAATCTTTCTCTGCTTTGTATTGTTTTCCTAAAATTTCTACTAATGCGTACATCTACTAAACCTCAATTATTTCAAAATCAACGTAGGCTACTATATAGCACA
>JAOZPU010000006.1:36561-47351 GCA_029932585.1 Spirochaetia bacterium
TACATCTACTAAACCTCAATTATTTCAAAATCAACGTAGGCTACTATATAGCACAACAGCCTTGCTCTGGTCAATAGTTTGACTGTTCTTTAGTGTAGAACTAAATATGCCTTATTGATTATCTGGATCATTTTTTCTTATGCGACGTCTCTAATTCTTCCTACATTCTCTCCAAAAAGGGAATCCCAACAAGATAGAAGGCATTCTTCAACACTTGTAAAACAGCTTTCACCAGGTGAATTCGGCTTACAACTACATTTTTATCAGAATCCTGCAGTATTGAAGTATCATGGTAATATCTGCTGAAAACTTTAGACAGATCGTATAAAAAGGAGGTTACAATTGAAGGATTCATCCCCTTCCCGGCATCTGAAACAATTTCTGGGAAAGAGATTAGAAGTTTAATTAATTCCCTCTCCTGATCAAGAACAAGCACCTCAGGTTTAAAATCTACTTCCTTAAATTCATCTTTGCGTTCATCAAATTTTCGCAGCATACTACTTATTCTTGCTCCCATATACTGCAAATAGGGTCCTGTATTCCCAGAAAAAGAGATAGATTCAGCAGGATCAAAAATCATATCTTTACCTGGAGAAATTTGTAGTAAAAAATAGTTTAAAGCTGCAAGAGCTACAGATTCTGATGTTTTTTGAAGATCCCCAACCAGAGAGGCCCTTTCCTTTGCAATTATCTCTTCTTTTGCAATTGAGGTAAGTTCATCTACAAGGTCATCGGCATCTACAACAGTACCCTCCCGGGACTTCATCTTTCCATCAGGAAGATTTACCATACCATAAGATAGGTGATGAAGATTATCGGCCCAGCTAAACCCGAGTTTTTTTAAAATATAAAATAGAACCTGAAAATGATACTGCTGTTCGGATCCTACAACATATATCAGTTTTTCAAACCCCCAGTCTCTGTGTCTGGCAATTGCTGTACCTATATCCTGGGTTAAATACAGTGAAGTACCATCACTCCTTAAAAGAACTTTTTTATCCAGTTTTATTTCAGAAAGATCTGCCCAGATAGAACCATCTTTCTCTTTATAAAAAACTCCTGAGTCAAAACCCTTTAGGACTTCAGCTCTTCCTTCCATATATGTTTTACTCTCAAAATAATACTTGTCAAATGAAATTCCTGTTTTTAAATATGTTTCCTTAATACCTGAAATTGTCCAGTTATTCATCATTTCCCAGAGTTCTGTAATATCCTGTTTACCATTTTCCCAATCTTTAAGCATCGCCCTGGCTTCTGTTTCCGCTTCAGGATACTCTTTTGACCAGGTATTAAACTTTACATAGAAATCACCTACAAAGTGATCACTCTTCTTCCCGGTACTCATAGGAGTTTTATTCTCACCAAATTTTTTATAGGCAAGCATAGATTTACAAATATGAACACCACGATCATTTATAAGATTTACTTTACGTAGATCAGCTCCATTTGCAGCCATAAGTCTGGCAACACTCATCCCAATGGAATCATTCCTTAAATGTCCAAGATGAAGAGGTTTATTAGTGTTAGGACAGGAGAATTCAACCATAACCTTTTGATTTTTATAGTCATCTGTATGGCCATAGTTGCTACCTATTTCAAGAATATTTTTAATAACTTTTCCCGTGATATCAGATAGATCAATTTTTATATTTAAATATGGTCCTGTAATATTTATAAAAGAAACAGAATCCGGATCAGTTTCATTTAAATATAGTTTAACATCTGCTGCAATTTCTGCTGGATTTTTTCGAAACATCTTCGCAAAAGAGAAAAGAGGAAAAGCAAGATCACCCATTTCCGGCTTTGGTGGTTTTTCAACAATAAGATCTATACTTTCTCTTGAGATATCCAAGCCCTTCTTTAATGCAAGAGCAAACAAAGCCTCTTCCAGCTTCAACTTCCAATCCAATTTAATATCATTCATAAATTCGCTCCTAACTAATCGGGCTAACTAAAATAGATACAGTACTTAATTTTTTACATTCCTGCAAGCTTACATGATTTATACAACATTTTTTTAACAAGAAGGGTTATTTTTTTTGTCCGTTTTCAAGATCATACATCTGATGGGATATACTACGAGCTTCATCCAGTTTAAATCTTATGTCATTTAGCTGGGCAATAAGATTTTTATTCTCACCCTTTCCAATATATCCCAAGTTTGAAAGAGTATCATACTTCCCACCCATTTCACCCTGAACTATACCTGAAATCACATCGATAAGTAATCCAAGAGCCTGATTGAAATTAGTTATAATCTTTCCAAACTCTTTATCAATGTAATTTTTTGTATCATTAATAAAATCTTCCCTATCTTCATCTTGTTCTAATTTCATCTTTTCTATTTGAGATAGATATTCTCCATCTGCAGATAAACTTGCATCAAGTTTTTTTATAAGATCAACTACATCGATTAATGTACTGTATGAACTATTATAATCCAGACGATTTTGTTCCTTATAAAACTGACCATCAATAAGAACCAGTTTAAGGGGCCTAATAAGCTCTTTAGGAAAAACAACAGTCATAAATATTTTTATAAATCCTGCAGTACCCTGAAACTTTACCCTTGAATTTTTACCCCACAATCCATCTCTGTAGTTCTGTAAATAAGCTTTACCCTGAATATTAAGAAAAAAAGCAGCATCTTCCTCCAGCTGGATTTTCTTTTCTTCTTCTGCAAATTTCTCCATTAGTAAATCAAATTTTTTATACCAGAACCGTCTAAAAAGTGCATACCAGTCCTCAGCACCACCTATATGTGCCGGGTGAAAATTCATATTTCTGTTTACAAGACATAATATCGACTCCAGAGGAATGTTGGAATTAAATTTTCTTATACTTTCAAAAGCAATTTTCGCATCTTCCATGTTTTGTTTTAGAGTTTTTTCAAGTTCAGTACTTTCGTATGGATTTTTTATTTCTTCAGCGAACATAAAAACAGCATTTAAAGTATCTGTAGACGGAGAAACATTTAAACTGAAAAGAATATCCAACAAATTATGTAATGCTTTTCGAATTTCAAGAAAATTACAACTATAGGTTTCCCCTTTTTCATCCAATCCAAAAGCTGAAATAATATTTTCAAAATTATAAACTGTCAGAGCATTTAAAACATGAAGATTTTTAATCTCTTTATAAATAATTTTCTTTTTATCAGAATCAATCTCTCCTAAAATTTCATCTATCCTAAATTCAATATGTCGTTTAAGCTGAAATGAATTTTCAAACTCAAAATCTGAAGCTGCTTCTTTAGGATCAATTGATTGCAAAAGCTTTGATTCAACTTCAGGAAAATGGAGACCTACAAGGAAGGCGATAAAATCACTCTCATTTGAGTTTAGAATTACTGGTAGAGTATTCGTAAATATATCCAGAGAGTTCTGAAGTTTTTCAATTTCTAATAAAAACTTATTTAAATATTTTTTACTAGAGTAATTAATCAAACCAGGGCTATCTTTTTCCAACTGTCTGGCAAGTTTATCCATAGATAGATTTTCTATTGCTTTGTCTTTTTCTTTAGTAGAGAACAAAACAATAAAAAAAATAAATATTTTCTCAAGAACAGAAAAAAGCTGATAACTTTTTTCATAATCATATTCTTCCTCTGAATAATCATTTTTTAACGGTAAGTCATTTAGAGGTGCTATTGTGTGTATTTTATTTAACATTTCAAGCCTCTCATTCTGGGAAAGACCCGAAATAAGACGATTAAAAACAGATTTATCTTCCATAAATGCAATTATAACACATAAAAGTTATTTTTATCGAGGACATAAGTAATAAGGATTTTAAAATTTTTATAAAAGAATAGCTTTTAGTCCCTAGGGGAATCGAACCCCTCTCTGAAGACTGAGAATCTTCCATCCTAGCCGATAGACGAAGGGACCAGGCAGCTGGCCTAGAAGGACTTGAACCCTCACTGACGGAACCAGAATCCGCTGTGCTACCAATTACACAATAGGCCAATATAACTATCTGAACAAATCAGACACCGTCGTAATTTAACTAATGTGGAAGGTTTTGTCAAGCTATACAGATTCACCATCATAGTTTATCAAAGTGCTTAATTTAAATTTATTTAGCGGTTCAAAATTGTTAAGAAATGGAAGACCAATAATACAGAAGATCTCTTCGACGCTGGCATCTGATTCTTCAATAAGTTCAGAAACAGCCTTTAGAGTCCCACCTGTAGCAACAAGATCATCAATTAATAGAATATTATCACCACTTTTAATATCATTTTGTTGGATTTGTATAACATCTTCTCCATATTCCAAAGCAAAACTTTTTTCAATTACCTTACCTGGCAGTTTCCCTTTTTTTCTTGCAAGAATTAAGGGTACCCCCAACTTCTCAGCAACTGGTGCAGCAAATAAAAAGCCCCTTGCTTCAACTGCTACAATTGCATTAATAGATCTGCCTTTATACTGATTAACCATATACGATACACAGTAGGAAAAAGCCTCAGGATTTGAAAGAATACTTGTAATATCATAGAAAACGATTCCTTCTTTTGGAAAATTTTTAACTTTTCTAATTGCTTGATCCAGATTGTACTTATCAGACATTTTATAACCCTTTTAAAAAAAATTGATTTGATTTTTAGTGAAGTATAATCTATTTTTATACATATGAATACTATAATACCTATAGCAAGCGGCAAAGGCGGAGTTGGTAAAACAATTTTTACAGCCAATTTAGGCATTACTCTTGCAAAAATGGGAAAAACTGTCATTGCCATAGATCTTGATCTTGGCAGTTCAAATTTACACACCTGTTTAGGTATTAAAAATCAACATCCCGGGATAGGTAATTTTATTTATAAAAAGGGTATTTCCCTGGAATCTCTTATTGTCAAAACTGACATTGATCATCTATATTTTATTCCAGGAGACTCTCTTATTCCTGGTACCGCTAACCTGCAATACTTTATTAAAATGAAGTTAATAAAAGCTATTCAGAATCTTGTAGCCGATTATGTATTAATAGATCTGGGTGCAGGTACATCATATAATATTATTGATTTCTTTTTAATGTCAAAAACAGGTCTTATTGTAACTACCCCGGAAACAACTTCCATTCTCAGTGCATATGCATTTTTAAAAACAACAGTTTTTAGAATGCTATTTAGAAGTTTTCCTCATAAAAGCAAAGAAAGAGAACTAATTCATAATTTTCTAACAGAAAGAATAGAAGGGACAGACAATTCTTTCCTTCGTCTGACAAAACTTCTAAATAATATTAATCCAAAATCGGGTGCATATGGATTAGAACAAATATCAGACTTTTACCCCAGGATTGTACTTAACATAGGACGTAATAAAGAAGCTATTTCACTGGGATCAAGGTTAAGACAAATATGCAAGAAAAATATTGGGATAAATATGGAATATGTTGGTTTTATTGAATATACAGAACAGGTTTCTGCTTCAATTATCAATAGAACGGCTCTGGTAATAACCAGTCCTAATTCTCAATTTGCCAGAGCAGTAAAACAAATTGCAGCAAATTTAATTAAAATAACATATGTTGATAAACCAGTACTTTTTGAATCCGGTGAGGATCTTGTAAATTTAGATAATTTTGTATGATCCGTAGGGGATGGTCGCGACCATCCCCTACGGGAATTTATGGATATTTTTTCCTAAACGCCGGAACTCTGGAAGAAGCATTCAGAGAATAATCAGATATTACCCCTTGTTCCAAATAGTGATACCCAATACCTGCAACCATAGCTGCATTATCGGTGCACAATGACATAGAGGGGATTATTGCCTCAATATTTTTTAGAGAAAGTAACTCTTTTCGTAGTAACGAATTTGCAACGACCCCGCCTCCAGCAACAACCCTTGTTAATCCTGTATCTTTAAGTGCTCGTTTTACCCTTTGCATAAGTATATTTACTGCAACTCGTTGAAAACTGGCAGCTATATTAGCTTTTGTTTTCTCTGATTCTCCATTTCTAAATTGATCGAGTTGATTTATTACTGCAGTTTTAAGACCGGAATAAGATACATCGTATTTATGATCACCTTTATGTAAAGAAGGATTAGGAAAATTAAAAGCTTCCGAATCGCCTTCTACTGAAAGACGATCTATAGCTATTCCACCTGGATAACCAAGTTCATAAAATTTGGCTACTTTATCAAAAGCTTCACCACAGGCATCGTCTATTGTTGTTCCAAGAACTTCCATATTATTAAATTCTGTAACATGACTAATTATGGTATGGCCGCCAGACACAAGAACACCCAGATATGGATATTCAATATTATTTTCCAAATAAGGTGCATATAGATGTGCCATAATATGGTCAACACCAACATATGGTTTATTTAACGATAATGCCAATCCTTTTGCAAAACTTAAACCTACAAGTAAAGAACCTACTAATCCTGGTCTGTTTGTAACAGCAATTCCATCAATTGACCCCAGATCAATACCCGAATCATCTGTAGCTTCTTTAACAACTGATTTAATCCATTCTACATGAAGTCTGGAGGCAATTTCCGGCACTACACCATTATAAAGTTTATGGTTGTCTATTTGAGTTGCAACTATGTTGCTAAGAATATTTTTCCCATCTTCTACAACAGATGCTGCACATTCATCACAGGAGGTTTCAATACCAAGAATCTTCATCGAATTCATTTCCTGTAAATAATTGTGTTAAATTATTGAGAACATAATTATTCTCAAGAAGTGCAGGGTATAATTCCAAAAGGATACTTGCTAATTCTTCAGTCCAAATATGACCAATCATTATCGCATGCCCTTTTTTTTCAGATATATCAAGACCATTTTCCACAGCCTCTAATATTGCTTGTTTTTCTTTACTATTATCCAGAAAAATACTCCTCTCTGCAAATGGTATTTCAAATTCAATGGCAAGCTGCTTTCCCACAGACTTTGAAGTTGTTTTACTATCTAAAAAAAATAATTTATTCTCTTTTAATACTGTAAACAAAAATCCCATTAATTCATAGTCAGCAGTACCAGCAGAACCCATATGATTATTCATGCCTTTAAGACCAATAAAATCTTTTATATTATTATTGACTATATTCCGGACCTGATCCTGGCTCATACCTGTTAATAAAGCACCAGGTCCTGGATTCTGGCCACCAACAGCTTCCATTGGCTGGTGGATAATATAATCCTTACCTGCACCCCTAATAAGATCAATTGCTTCTTTAGTATATTTTAACCCCGGAAGAACAGCAAAAGTAATATTCATGGGCAATTTTAAAAAGGGTTTTAGTTGAAATAGATTATTTCCTACATCATCTATTACAAAATAAAGTGCACCTCTGGTTTCTACAGGTACAATATCAGGAATCGGTTTAATGTCAACAGAATCATCTAAAACAGGCTCTTCAGAGGGAAGTGGTTCTATTTCCTCAATTCTACCCTTAGAAACAGCCTTACCATTAATTAAAACAATAGAAAAGAAAAGCAGTATAATTATTACTATAAGTAGTATAATTACTACCTTAAATCTCTTCTTTTCCATCTTACTGAGGCTATTATTTTTTTTATTTTTCGTCAACCTAAATCCAAACTTAATTATAAATATACTCTTTTAATTCTACTGCATGCTCTTTCAATTTTTTTATTGCACGTATCTCAATCTGTCTTACTGTTTCAGGTGATATTCCCATCTCTTCACCAATATGCTTAAGAGTATATTTCTTCCCTCCATAAAAAGAAAATCTGTAGAGCAGAATTTGTTTTTCCTTTTCAAGAAGATGTTCAAGAAATTTCATCGTTTCTTCTCTAAAGCTTTTTTTCATTAACTCAGCATCTGGATTATAGGATTGATCTTCATAAACATCCATCAATGTCCCTGAGTCATCATCAAAAGTACTATCCAAAGAAAATACAGATCCTGCAGAATTTATCAATGCAGCTACATCTTCAGAATCCTCATTTAATTCTCTTGCAATCTCTGCTATAGAAGGTTTTCGTGAAAGTTCCTGATTAAGTAAATAATACGTTTTTTGAATATTTTTTAGAAGCTCTTCTTTACGATGAGGAAGTCTGATTGTACGCCTCTTTTTTGATAGAGCCCGAACAATTGATTGCTTAATCCACCAGGCAGCATAAGTAGAAAATCGTACATTTTTTCTATGATCGTACTTTTCTGCTGCTTTTATCAAACCAAGATTTCCTTCCTGAATGACATCAAGAAAATTAACATCAGATGTAACATATGATTTTGAGATCTTTACAACCAGGCGCAAATTTGCCTCAATAAGTTTTTGTCGTGCAACTTCATCACCATGTTGTATTTTACGGGAAAGTTCCAGTTCCTCATCAAAACTTAGAAGTGCACTACGTTGTATCTGTTTAAAATAAGCTTTTAATGTATTTTCTTCTGTATCTTTCGGCGTTTTCATTCTTAACTCCTGACTAATACATGCAATTAACGTGCCAAATAACCAAAGTTACTTTATTTGTTTTTAATTACTTACACAGAAAGGAATTACATAATTCTTTAGTAAATTAGGAATGAATATCCGAAATATTGTATGTTTTTGTATACATATCTATTTATTACTTGTAAAGTATATCACTACTGTTTGTACTTAACTGCTTGTATAGCATATCTTTTATACCAAAATCACCGGTTTTAGACATTTTTTTAGCATATTCATCATATATCATATCTTCAAAAATATCTTCTGCCATACCTCCCCCTAAAAGGGAGGTTTTTTCGACTGTTTTTCTCATTGAATCAAGCATTTGCTTGATGAATATCGCTTCAAAATCACTACATGCCTGCTTAACTTTTTCATCACTTGCATTTTCAAGCTTACGTTCCATTGCAGAAATGCCTGAAGCACTATTAGTACGGGAATTTGTCATTGTTAATTGATTCATCGCTGATAACGCAGAACTACCTATTTCCATAATTTATTATCCCCTATCTCTTAAGACCATTGGCTATACCAAGCATAGTATCCGAGGTCTGAATAGCTTTTGAATTAAGTTCATATGCTCTTTGGGCTACTATCATATTAACCATTTCAGATACAACAGACACATTTGACATTTCAAGAAAGCCCTGATTTACAAGTCCCATTCCATCAAAACCAGGTCTTCCACCTATTGCATTACCAGATCCATTAGTTACTTTAAAATTATTTTGTCCAACGGATTGCAAACCAGCAGGATTAACAAATCTAAATAATTCAAGCTGAGCAACATCTACAGGATTATCATTTCCAGGAACTTTAACAGTAACTCTACCATCCTGTGAAATTCCAAGACTTTCTCTAATAAAGTTTTCAGGTAATATTACTTCCGGCATCAATCTGTGTCCATTGGAGTTTACTAGCTGGCCTCCAGAGTCAATTTTAAATGATCCGTCTCTGCTGTAACCATAGGAACCATCCAAAAGAAGTACTCTAAAAAAGCCCTCTCCTGCAATAGCCATATCTGCAACATTTCCTGTATTCTGAAGAGCGCCCTGGGTGAATTCCTTTTGGGTTGCAGCAACTTTAACACCATGTCCAACCTGAATTCCTGTGGGAATACTTGTCAGTTCAGTAGCAGGTGTACCGGCAATTCTTGATGTTTGATAAAGAAGGTCTTCAAAATCGGCCCTTGTTTTCTTAAAACCAGATGTATTAACATTTGATAAATTATTTGAAATAGTATCAATATTAAACTGCTGTGCTGTCATACCGGAAGCAGCTGTCCATAACGCTCTCATCATAACTTTATACCCTCTTCTATGCTCTTAAAATATCGTTAAACAGACGACCAGTCAAAGAATCCTGACTTTGTATTACCTTCTGATTTGCTTCGTATGCTCTATTTATTTCAATCATCTTTACCATTTCTTTTACAGGGTTTACATTACTTCCTTCCAAAAAACCCTGAATTACTTTAGTTTCTGATCCTAGTTGTTTCTGCTTAGCTTCACCTGATTCATATGTACTTTTCCAGAAACTGTTACCTTCTTTTTTTAAATATCTGTCTCTTGCAAATTCTGATACTTTAAGTGTGTCAATAAGTTCAAGATCATTCCATTCATTCTCCATCATGGATACAAGCCTTTTAGGATCTTCAGAGAATGCTGCATTTTGATAAACATTTCCTTTTTCATCTATAACAAAATTATTCTTTTTTATATTGATTTCACCATTAAGACCCAAAACAGGATGCCCATCTTTTGTCACAAGAGTACCTTCATCGTTTAATAAAAAAGTACCATTTCTTGTATAACGTTCCTCTCCATCAACAGAAACTGTAAAGAAACCTTTTCCATCTAAAGCCATATCAAATGGATTCTCAGTTTGTTTAAGAGCTCCCTGGCTAAAAACTGTGAAGGTTTCATTGTATTCTACACCTGTTCCAAGAGTTCCAACGATAGGGGCTGTATCCATACTGCCAAATGGCATTTTGTATAAACCATCATCATTCATACGTCTAATAAGCATTTCTGGAAAGGCTTTACTTATTGAAGTGTCTTTTTTATAGCCCGTCACATCAACATTAGCCAAATTATTGGACAGTGCATCCATTCGATGCATCTGAGCCATCATTCCGCTGGCTCCTGTGTATAATCCTCTAATCATTAAAACCCTCCAGTACTTACTTTTTAAATATCGGTACTGTTCGGGATTTCTTAAGATGATGATTGAATTATTTATTCTATGGTTGATTTTATTTGTTAGAAAGTGATAATTAAGACACATAATTTTCTGCCAAAGTAGCTCAGGGGTAGAGCAACGCTCTCGTAAAGCGTAGGTCGTGAGTTCGAATCTCACCTTTGGCTG